>CAZOHC010000005.1:44454-44733 GCA_964579845.1 uncultured Gammaproteobacteria bacterium
CGCATCCTGGTTCGTCGCGAGTGCAGGAGCAAATCCCCCTTCATCACCGATTAAGGTAGAAAGGAAATTTTTATTCAGAACATGTTTGAGATTGTGGTAGACGGTTACTCCCATCTCAAGTGATTCTGAAAACGATTTAAATGTCGCCGGAATAGCCATAAACTCTTGAATGTTCAGATTATTCCCTGCGTGTTTTCCGCCGTTAATAATATTAAAAAGAGGAGTCGGAATCTTTGTGACTTCCGTTGAGGGGAGAAACTGCTGGAGATAGGTATAAAG
>CAZOHC010000006.1:0-44688 GCA_964579845.1 uncultured Gammaproteobacteria bacterium
GCAATATATAAGATACATATAAACACATCACATCTGAGAAAAACCACGAGCATCTACCCAATCTCATCAAAAATTTGAGCTCAGATATTTCACGACAACGCAGCTAGCCTCAAAAGGCGATCTATGTACTCGAATTTTATAAGAAATATGGCCGTGAAAGCTATGAATGCTAATATTTTCACAATAATTTCATCTTTTTGACTGATACTATGCGGGTCAATTAATATCAAATCAACCCATCTTGACAAGCACAACCTCTATGCCCTACGTTATTAATAAGAGTAGGATTTCTACTCACGAAAACCGAGATAATTCGTATAATCCGTATAATCTCGAAGCTAAACCAATAACAAAGGAATTTCATGAAAACTCTGTCCCAATTTCAGCATTATTTAATTTCACAATCATCAGCAAGTCCTGCTACCGTGAAAAACTACTCCGCTGATATCAGACGATTCATCAGATGGTACGAAGATCGTTTTAAGGAAACCTTTGATCCGGTGAAAATATCTGCGCAGATGATCACAGAGTTTCGAAATGATCAAACTGCATCAACTCCGAACAAAGAAACCTCACCGTCCGCCACTCGCTCAGTTGAGCGATACCTGTCATCACTGAGAAAGTATTTTTCCTACCTCGTCACAGTAGATGTGCTGCAGACGAACCCGTTTGACGAACTGAAAGCACTTGCGGCTACGAAAGAAAAAGCAGACCCATGGGAAATTACAGCATTCAAGAACATGCTCTATGAAGCTAAAGCATCAGATCTAACAATAAAAAACTATATCATAGATATTCAACAATTTATCACGTGGATGACAGCAGCAATCGGCACAGGTGATCAATTTGAGATTCATGAGCATAATATCCCTTCATACATCACCCCAAGTGTTCTTGAGGAATATAAAAGCCGACTGCTTCATGAAGCCAAAGCATCACCCAAAACCGTTAACCGCAAACTCTCCTCACTCAGAAAATATATCCTCTGGGCACAGAAGAGAAATATGATTCCGGAGTTTGCCCCTGAACAGCTGCCGAAGAATACCGGGGAGAGAGTGGCAACAGGTGTAGTCGTAGCAGAATCTGAAGACACATATCAGTCAGAAGCACCTATTGCTATCACTGAGCCTGAGGCAGTTATTGAGACAGGTCAGGACGAACCTGAGGAAATCTCTGCCTCAATAAAAGAAGAGTTCATGAAACCAAGCAGTTACTCGAGAATCCCGCCTGTGCGATTACTCCAAAAAGTGCGGAAAGGCGGGATGTTCTTGTTTGATATAGTTGTCGTGCTACCGCTTGTTACCGGGATGGAAGTTATCAATTATCGAATCTGGCTGCTAAAAGGCAGCCCTGTCTTCGTCCCACAGGCACGTCCATCACTTAGCAAAAGAGCCAAGCAACTGATACTCAAGCACAATCTGCTTCCCCGCCGAGTTACTCCGTCAAAGCCGAAAGTTATCGCGAGTATCCCGAAGTCATTCTATGCGCCGATGGCGATCTCGCTCAGACACGCGCCACTTCATAAAAAAGCACTGTTTCACCTGAAGCACACCAGACCGAAATGGTACCGATCGTACCATTCCTACGGTATCGTCCACTATGCACACGCTGCGATACTGGTCATCATTATGTCAGCAGCTGGCTTCGGCGTCGTACAGGCAATGTCTGACTCTGGGCAGACGCCTGTTGCGGTTGCATCACTTCCTGCCGGTCCGCCGAGACTGGTCGCATTCAAAGGAAGGCTTATTACATCAGAGACATCACCGATCACCGCAAATACCAATTTGCGGTTCGGCATTTATAAGGATGCAAAAGCTTCAGGCTCAGCACTCCTCTGGGAAGAGGTACGTGAGGTGACACCTGATGAAACAGGCGCGTTCAGTCTGATGCTTGGTGAAGTACGTGAGATTCCGCAGCGGCTGTTTACTGATAACCCCAGACTCTACATCGGCATGACCGTCGGTACCGAACAGGAGCTCACACCGCGCAAGCAAATCCCGACAGCAGTACTCGCCTCAACCGCAGACACGCTACAGGGGCTACGCCCGATTACAGACCCGCAGGCAGGTGAGAAAAATGCCGTCTTAGCACTCGATTCTTCGGGAAATATGGTCATCGGCGGAAACGCAAATCCTGTTTTCATAGCGACAGGCGGTAGTTTCACGCTGGCAGGACAGACCCTCATTCTGACAACCGCACCAGGGACTGATAGTGACATCGTTATCGCACCTGACGGATTCGGAAAAGTTGATATACAGAGACCGATTCACAATACATCAGAACAGATCAGCCCGTCAGGGATAACAGGAGCTGTCGAGATAGCTGATAACCTCGTTATCACAGCCAGTCAAAGTGCACAATCAGCCCTTTATATCAACCAAAACTCCAACGGTCCACTCATTAGCGCAAGTAGTAGTGGAATTGCTAAATTTACGCTTGAACATACCGGTGCAGCCTCGTTCGGTGATAGTCTCATGATTCATGGGGATACCTTGAGCACGACACAGACCAGTTTCAGCCTCCTCACGACCAATCCGATTAACCTCAACTTCGGCACGTCAGCAACTTCCCTCTCAATCGGTGGAACAGAAGGAACAACCACGATTAATAATTCCCGAACGATTATTTCGGGAAATCTGGACGTAAACGGAACAACCGGCCTCACCTTCGGGAATTCATCGGCCGGGATTACCTTTAGCGGTGGCGGGACTCACCTGATAAAAGCCTCCTCCGGCGACCTCAAACTGGGTGAAGTCACCCTCACCGGAACGACGAAGCTGGCAAAAGACCAGAGCATTCTGCCGGAGAGTGCTGATGGAATCAATAACCTGGGGTCACAGAGCAATCCTTTTGACACACTCTATGTTGAGAACATTGCTTCCCCTGCACTGCTCTGGCAGACAAGCGGAACAGCGATCACGCCGAAACACGCAGAGAGCATCGCCTTGGGTACGAACACGGCAGCACCTGTCTGGCAAGTATTCGCCTCAGGTGCCAAGGCAGGAACAGCCTCGAGTTCCGGAAGCCTCAGTTTTACCGGCAGTAACACAACTATTGATACATTACATGGCGGGAGTCTCACCTTCCGCATGTCACCCGGAGGAGATGACGGCTTGTCCCCGATCATGACGCTATCTGCAGACAGAGTTGATATCGTCGGAACTGTCACCGCAACAGATCTTATAGAAACTTCGTCACGTCGATATAAGAAAGATATCGTGCCGGTCCATGACCCGCTTGGCACTATCGGCAAACTGCAGGGCGTGTACTATACCTGGGATGAAGATCACGGCGGGAGACGGGCACTCGGATTTATTGCAGAAGAGGTCGGGGCGGTTATTCCTGAAGTAGTTCATTGGGAGGAAGACGGTGTTCATGCTCGCGGTATCAGCTACGGGGATCTTACTGCACTTGCCATTGAGGGAATAAAAGCCCAACAGAAACAGATCTCAGTCCTCTCAGGCATGGTCCATGCTATTACCCTCACTGAGGACACACAGCTCCATGTTATGGTAAACGGGACTGATGTCACCGTTCAGGACGAGACAGGAACACCGGTAACCGCGAAAGGAGGATTCGCTGAAGCAGTCATCGGGAAAATAACAGCTGGCATGCAGCAGGTGCATCATCTGACGACAGGAACAATGCAGGCAGGACAAAGCATTCTGGGCATTGCCAGTGCAGACAGCCTCACAACAGAGTATCTTGCAGTCGGCGACATGCAGGTCGCCGGGACACTCGGTGCGACTCAGGCAACCATTCTCTCACTCCGGACAGAATCATTGCAAGCAACAGAAGGTGACAGTCTTACGCTATCGCTCGGTTCATCTGCAATCCGCATCCTTACAGGCAGCCAAGGAGTACAAATTGCTGTGACAGAGTTTGATAGCTACGGCAACGCCTCATTCACCGGAGCAATACGAGCAGAGCAGGTCGTCGCGGCGACTTCAGTCACCGCCAAAAAAATTATCGCTGATGAGCTGAACCTTAGTGACGAGGGATTACGTTCACTCGCACAACACATCGCAGGTTATCTTCCGCAAAGCAGTCAAAATACTTCAGAAAATATCCATCTATCACTTACTACTACAGATCTCCCGGGGGAAAATGAAGCGGATTCTGCCTCAGAATCCGGTGTTTTGACCGGTGAGACAGATGATTCTGCATCATCATCTGCAGGATTAACCGACCATCCGATTGTTTCTGACTATTCGCCACTCCCCCCGTCTCTGCCTAATTATAATAGTATAGGAGAAACACTTATCGGCTCATCAATGCCGACCGGTGCCGGCTATGTCGTCTCTGATTTGTCTGTTGCGGATACGCTCATCGTCAGCGGCAACTTCATCATGAACAATAACTCGATCAATGTAATCGGTGCTGACCTGGAGATTCAGCCGCTCCAAGCAGGAGGAGTCTCGTTCATGGCAGGACTTGTCACCATCTCCCCTGATGGGAATTTGACCGTAAACGGTAACGCGTTCTTCGCAGGCGATATGACCGTAAACGGACAACTCCAAGCAGGCATCATCTCCCCTGTCGGAGAACAGGATCTGATCGTCAAACTCGGGACAGAACAAGCATCTGGAGATCAGTCACTTGTTATTCAGAACGCGACAGGAGCGTCACAACTGCGTATCAATGACACCGGTGATATCGAATCAGAAGGAACAGGAAGCTTTACATCACTCCTCTCAAAGTCACTGAATATCGCACGAGGTGCACAGGCGGATGATTCACCGGTGAGAACCATCGCCTCGTCTTCAGCTGGGACCGCGGTAATTCTCCCCGGCCAAACCTATCGAACGATTGTGACACCGTTCGTCAACGCTGAGTCGCTCGTCTACATGACACCGACCTCAGACACCCAAGGTGTTGTACCGTATATCGCCAGACAAACAGCAGAAGACCCGATGCGAGGCAGAAAAGGCTCCTTTACGATCGAGATCAGTAACCCGGTCACCAAGCCGATCAAGGTTAATTGGTGGGTTGTGAATTAGGCAGAAGACAGTGTACAGATTTCAGATTTCAGTATATTCATTTTGTTGATTAATTGATTTGCATATCAGTTTCTTACATCTGTTATCCGGCACCTGAAATCTGAAGTTATCCTTGACTTTATATCTTTTTTCTTGTTACGATGAATACTACTGCTATGGGAAATCGGAAAGAACTGCTCTCTTATCTGGATACGCTCTCACTCATCGTACTCTCGGTGGTATTTTTCTTGTTTCCCCTCCTCTTCCCGCCGCTTACCAGTGATGCATTTGGCATGCCCTAGCCGATTCTTCTCGGCGGCGGGGTGCTGCTCACGCTGACGTTTCTGGCTATCCGAACAGTCGTCGACGGCAAACTCAGCCTGAGATCGACGCCATTTGACCTGCCGGTGTTTCTTTTTGCTATCGTACTCTTTGTGTCATCAATGCTCTCAGCAAACAGAATCGAGAGTCTTATCTCGTTTATCCCGATCTTCTATGCTATTCTCCTTTATTTTATTATCGTCAACAGCATTCGCGGGAAAAAATCACTGCTTATTCTCTGCGGTGCGCTGATTTTGGGAACCAGTCTCACAGCATTTATCAGTATTCTTTCGTTCTTTTCAATCCATATTCTGCCGTTTCAGTACACGCATGTACAGTACTTCTCACCGCTCGGCAGTCTCCTGGATCAAGCACTGGTTTTTGGTTTGGTGCTCCCACTTGCAGCATACCTCGCTCACCCGCTCTTTTCAGCAGTGCTACTCAGCGGAAAGCCTGAAGACGCTCCGAGCAATAAGAAAATGGGAACCCAGACGATGCTCTTTGGGATCGGCCTTGTTTTAGTAGGACTCGGCCTGATCGTCACGCTATATCAGCTGATGACGACGCAGAAGCCGTTAATCCTCCCGTTTGAGACAGGGTTCCAGACTGCATTCGCTTCAATCTCCCAGGACGCAGGACGTGTGCTCCAGAGCTTCCTGTTCGGCAGCGGCTATGGAACCTATCTCACAGATTTCACTCGGTTCAAACAAGCAGCATATAACAACAATAATACACTCTGGGCATTCACTTTTTTCCGCTCATCCAGCTTCATTCTCGAACTCTTAGCGACAACCGGGTTCCTTGGTCTCGCATCATTCCTGTTTATAATCTTCAAAGTACTCAAGGAA
The DNA here is from genome assembly GCA_964579845.1 of uncultured Gammaproteobacteria bacterium. GTDB lineage: Bacteria > Patescibacteriota > Microgenomatia > Levybacterales > UBA12049 > CAZOHC01. The sequence continues at coordinate 6,149 of CAZOHC010000006.1, forward strand.
AAATGGTTCTTCCTGCCGCTCGTCCTCGTCATCATCGCAGCGTTTTTCCTGCCGTTCTCATTCATCATGCAGGCAATGTTCTTCATACTACTTGGTATATTCGCGCTCTCACGGGCACAGCAGAATCCACGCAAATATCAGCATACTGAGATGACCTTGGTCGCCTTAAAACGAGGATTGCTTAGTGCGCAATCAGACGGCCAGGAAGCTCGAGGGAAGAATTCTCCAGCTCTCCCGGTAATCTTTGCCGTACTCATGACAGTCCTCGTCCTTACGCTTGGCTACTATACCGTCAGGTTCGTACTTTCTGACCTGACGTTCCAGCGATCACTTGTTGCTGCATCACAGAATAACGGCAGTCAGACCTATGAACTCCAGAGACAAGCTATCTCAACCTTCCCGTACCGAGACACCTACTATCGTGTCTTCTCACAGACAAATCTGGCGATAGCAAACAACCTCGCAGCCTCACAGCCACAGGGCGCTTCGCCGAGTGCAGAGACACAGCAGACGATACTTACATTGATTCAGCAGTCGATCAACTCAGGGAGAACAGCTGTGACGATCAGCCCGCTGACAGCGATGAACTGGAATAATCTTTCCTCGATCTACCGAAGTCTCATCGGGTTCGGACAAAACGCTGACCAATTCTCAATCCTCACGAATAGGCAGGCGATCGCACTTGATCCGAATAATCCGCAGCAATATATTAATCTCGGCGGTATCTATTACCAGCTTGGCCAATGGGAAGAAGCACAGCGGAATTTCCAGATCGCGATCAATCTCAAGCCTGATTATGCCAATGCCTACTACAACCTCGGCCATGCGCTGGAGTCCAAAGGAGATCTTGAAAACGCATTGGTCGTCTACCAGACAGTCAGATCACTTGTCGCGAATCAGAAAGAGAGTGTTGACCAGATCAACCAGGAAATTGCTGCTCTCGAGCAGAAAATAGGCGCTGCCGGACAGACACCGCCTGCAACAGATGAAGCGGAAGAAGAAATTGATGAGGACCAGCTTCCGCTTGGCGTGAATGCACCTGAACAACAGCTTCCGGAGAGAAACCCACAGATTCAAATCCCTGGAGTCACGATCTCACCTACGACGCTTCCTGCCAGGACGTCTCCGACACCGGGAGCCGGTACGACGACTTCCCCATCACCTACAGCTACGGATAACTAGTTCATGACTACGTAAGCTTTTGAACAGCCACTTCAACTTCTCACGTCACATACTGTAGCTCTGACAAGCGTACATTCTACAAATATCGACACCTTCCCCCAAATCCGACGTCACAGAATCGATTATAAGGGGTAAAAAAACAGTACGCTGACTAATATCCTATCTCTCGTTAAAAGCGTATTGACACTTCATCGCTCCCAAGTCATTCTGAGCGAAGCGAAGAATCATATTTCTTGTGACGTACTACTCCGTCTATATTCTCACCAATAAGTCCCAAACGACGCTTTATCCAGGAGTGACGAATAATCTGTCCCGGAGAGTACGAGAACATAGAATGGGCTAGATTGAAGGATTCATTAAGAAATATAACAGTACGAAGTTGGTTTTCATTGAGCCATTGATACATCTCGAGGAGGCCCTTAAAGCAGAAGAGAAAGTGAGAGCGGATGGACTCGAGCGAAAAAACAAGTATTAATAGAATCAATGCATGGACAAGGGAAGAACTTGTCTTCAGAGATATTTTGAGATTCTTCGCTTTGCTCAGAATGACACGCATGAGGAATCAGACGAACAGATTGCTCCTCCATCGTCCGCTTCACGGGCTCGCACTGACACTCACTGCGACTTAAAATTCATAAAATTGATGAGCAAGCATGTACCTTATCTGCTAGGGGTATTTTTCGTATGCGATACTAAAATTATATACTTTTGTATATTATTACATACTCGTATAGGCACAAAAAAAGAGCGTTCTCCTTACGAATTACGCTCCTTTTTATCCATGTAACGGGATGAAACCCGGAACATTAGGCTTCGTTGCGCTTTGCATCGAAACATTCTCGGCAGTATACCGGTCTGTCCTCTTTCGGTTGGAACGGAACTGTCGTTGGTTTGTTACAATTTGCGCACGTAACGTCGAACATTCTACGTTCTCCGCCACCACGACTAAACCCGCCGCCTGCCTCGTTTCGTCGCTGTTTATGAATACGACGACATTCGGGACAACGTACAGGTGCGTTTGTAAACCCTTTTTCCTGGTAAAATTCCTGTTCGGATCCGGTCCAGACGAAGTCTTTACCGCAATCACGACACTGGAGTGTTTGATCTTGAAATGCCACTTAGAATCACCTCCTTTTTGTTCATAGCCCTGACTCTAAGTGACTCTGTGAAGCAAAATGCAGCCTTATGAGTAAAATCTTAGAAGATTCGGTTGTTTCTTATGAAACATCTGTATTATATCATACTAGTGCAATACTTAGTCATTTTTCCTCTACATGAGGCTAGGTAGTGGATAATTCCTGAAAAATGGGCGCTGAGTGTTCACCTACCAGATAATACCCTCATCTCGTACTATCTCAGTCGATTTTGCAGTTCAAGCGATAGATCTTCGATAACTGATGTATACAATCCATTTTCTACCTGATTCGTGAGTTGCAGCGGATCCCCCTGAAGGTCATAGAATTCACGCTCACCGCTTGCAAGCTCTGCATACATGAAATCCTTGGTTCGTATCGCATGATCTGTCTCAGCTGATCCTGAGGCCTGAGAAGGCATCTCATAGAAGAGACTCTGTCTTACGGGAACATCAGGCCTGGTAAAAAGCGGCAAGAGACTAATCCCCTCTGACTGAGGAGGCAATCCGACGAGCTGTCTGATCGTCGCTGCAATATCACCGGTAGACGCTAATCCGGTCGTCAAACTACCTGCTTTGATGAAACGCGAGTATCGGATGAGAAGCGGAACACTGCGGCAGGAATCATACAAACAATCAGACCCAATCAGCCTGTGCTCACCGTATGATTTGCCCTGAAGCGCAGTGTACAAGACAACCGTATCTCTCTCCGATGTTCCGAGTGCTGAGAGAACACGTTGGACTGACCGGTCAATCTCCTGGAGGGCGCAGAGATCGGCTTTTTTACGCTCTGCAAGCTCGTCTAGCTGAGCTGAAGTGAGGACAGGAAGACGTCGTACCTGACGCGGTTTATCAGAAACATCCGCTTCGTTCACTGCCGGATTCGGTACCACGACATAGTTCCCGCATATTTCCCGATCTTCCTCCAATACAGACGGAAAATTGATTGAGAGAAAAAACGGTGTTGTCACGGTGCGCAAGAATGAGAGGGCTTCTTCTGTTGCGTCAGTTGAAAGCAGCGTATAGTCAGAAGCAGCCAGATCAGTGACGAGGGATGAATCGTAGAGGGTCTCAGTCGCTCGGGAAGCAAAAGCTTGTGAGAAGGTCATGCCCTGCCCGCCTATCTCGTCCCGGACAATAGGCATATATTCAAGCGTATCAGGAGATTGGGTCTGAACAGTCAGTAAAAGTATATTCGGTTTTGTCTGTCTTGTTTCAGATGCATTTTGCCTGGAATCCTGCCGTGAAAACGCGCCCAGCAACACAACAGGTAAAGACAGCGCCAGAGCCAAAACCATCACGACTCGCCTATGTTTTTTCGTGAATTTCGGTCTACCCTGTCCGTTCGTGGAAGCCGCCATAGTTTAACAGTAATAAAAAAGCGTCTGAAGTGTCAACTTTGCCCATGAATGACTGATGATTCATAGGTAATAACCGAAAGATGAGTTTTTTAGCCATGAAAAAGCCCCTCACCACGAATGGCGAGGGGCTTACGGGCCCTTTCTGAATTTCAGTTATTAGTCATACGCGACCGGAGATTCCGTATGGCTGGTGTCATCGTCGCCGACGATCATGCCAAACAGGCCATTCACCAGACTCGCTTCGAGCATACCCAACTGAAGGTGCTTCCGTTCAGCGAAGTAGAACCGGGCATGCCCGATCCAACAAGCGTTCAGGAATTCTGCAACGAAGCGCTCAGGAGCTACCATCAGCTCCCGCCGGGCGTTCTGTACTTCGGTATCAAAGTACGGCTCAGACGCTGAGAGCATCTCATTGACCAGTCGCTCCAAATCACGCGTCATATCCAATGCGTGAAAGCGCAGATTATCCTCCTCGGCGGGATAGAATGAGATATCCACGACGCCGTGGATCAAGCCGCAGTCGCACCCGCTCTTTTCAAGCGATGCCTGCAACTCCTCACTCGAAACCCAGAGATCTCCTCCTTCCGGGAGGAAATCAAATCCGGACTCCCCGGAAGCATTCTCCGGGTCCAGCTCTACCGGGATGTCACTGCAGGTGACAAGAACCCGCACATCCCTACCGAAGGGATTGCGAATCCCGAAGCTGGGAACCTGCCTATCAGGCAGGTGGTACATGGGTTTAGGAGCGAGTGGCAATGAAATCGTCGAAAGCTCCTGTTCGCCTTCGAAGACATGCAGATTGAGCTCTTCCGTAGTGGGCACATATGCCGGTACTCCCAGCTCGTTCCACTTAATATTCATCGCGATCTGAACTCCTTTTTCTACCACTGACCGTTCCATCCGAACGGCTCTCTACCCCGATCATATCGGGACACAAAGCCGGTCAGATGAAAATAGCTTTACATAACTGAAATGAAAAGTGCGAAATCCTACCTGCAGTGAGGCGAAAAAACGAATAATTCTTGCGCACGACAAATAAGGGGGTCAGTATACCAAAAAATAGTGCGGAAAACAATGTTATAGGACAATATTCTGTTTATTGAAGGAGTGCAATTCCGGAGCTCTGAAGCTCAATAACTGTGGACCGTATCGGATTCGAACCGACGACCTTTCGCATGCCATGCGAACGCTCTACCAACTGAGCTAACGGCCCAGGTAAGTGCAGGCGGTGCTATGGAGGTACGCTACCATTGCGCCACTAGCCCAAAAAGAATACTGTTACCGGCCTGGGACGTTTGACGTCCTAGACCACGGGCCCGAAGGAAGTATTCTAGAGTATAAAGGGGAAAGTATAAAGTAGCAAGCAAGAAACCTCTATCCTTCATACTGTATACCGGTCCCTTACCTCTTACTCAGTTTTATAGTTGTCTCCGAGGATAATGAGGATAGCTCCTTCAGGCTTCTTTTCACCTTCAGGGAATGAGACCGCTTTCCCACCGATGAGTTTGGCCAGTGCATCAGCATGTGCTTTCTGCTTGCCGGTCGTATCGATGACGATAGTTTCTTTGTAATCTTTGAGTGAATTGCTCTGTTCGACAACGGTTGCCAGTTCATAGTCAGATTTCAGCTTCGTTGCGGCATTTCGTGCGAGGCCTGCACGCTTGGTCCCGTTATAGACTGAGACTTCAACAGGTGTGTTTTTCGCTGTGTCTTTTGTATCTGTTCCTTCGAGTTCTGCTGAATCCGAAGCTGACGCGACTTCTGAATCGTCGATGTTCACCGGCCCGACATCAATAATTTTTTCAGTTGACGGACGGTACAGGATCGCTTTCTTTGCTTTCTGATAAATGAGCACCTTGTCACCGTTTTCGGCACTGTGGAAGAACTGCTGGTCTTTTAACTTCGTGACATCTGAGACGGTTGCGATAGTCGGTTCTTCATCCAGGGGGAGCTCCATGAGGCTGCCTACCTGCTTGATCAACACATCAGGTTCAGATGGAAGATTTACCTGAGCATTAACTTTTTTCTGGAATGTATAGTATTGGTACGCAGCTACACCCGCAACGATAACGACGAGGAGAACGATCACGACCCCACCGACTTTGACGAAAAGCGGAAGACCTTGATTCTCTGTGACGGCTGCCGGAGCGGCTTTATCCTGATGGAACTGCTTCTTCGCCATACCCTCTATCATAATCAATGTTCCCGGAGAGTTCAAGAAGAAAAATAAGCAAAAAAAATGGCCGGCAGGGACGAACCCTACCGGCCGGATCGCACATACTACCGTTTTTAGGTACCATGCACGAATATCGTGGAACTGTTAGTTAGACGTTCCTTGTCACGCTCAGTGCGGTCTTGGTGAGCGTGTTCGCTTTTCCGACTTCAGGCAGAAGCCTTCGAGGATTGCGATACCAGGCCGTGATCAGAATGATCTTGGCCTTACCACCCGCCCGACGGTACGTCTTACTGCCCTTCACAACCTTTTTGTGGAAGGCATTGCCGGACGCACGACCTCCACCGCTTGAGGTCATGGTGAGACCAAAGGTGGTCCCTCTGAGCTTGCGCTTGCCCCACTTCTCGGCTTCGATCGCCTTATCGTACTTGGGACCTGCACTTTCAAACGGCATGTCCAAGATGGCGAAATCGAGCCGGTAGCGGCGCCTCTTCAACGCCCGAGCCAGAATCACGTAGGTACGCTTGTACGCGCCGCCCTGCTTGGTAGCAGAAGCATCGTAGAGTCCGATCCGGATTCCGGGGAACTGCTTCTTCATGTACTGGAAGTACCGGACGATCGAACTGATCTTCTTCCCGGTACTCATCCCCCGACAGCCGGTGACCGAATCCTTCGACAGCGCCGACTGGAGGGCGAGGTAACTTACCCTGCCTCCAAGGCGCTCAATACGACGGATCAGATCAGCCTCTCGGTACATGAGCTGTTTCCGATCGCCGCAGGTCAAAGTCGCCCCAACAGCGTTGAGGGCGATCTTGATGTTAAACCGCTTCAGGACCTCGATGATCCGAGCCAACTCCTCATCAGACAATCCGGTGAGGTAGTTTACCCGGAACATGTACACATCCATCCGAGATCGGAGGCGTGCCCATTGCTTCAATCCTGCGTCAGAAAACATCCGAGACGCATCAGGCTGGACTCTACCCGATCCTCCCAGGTTGTTATCCTGGAACCAGATCTGAGCTTTGCTTCCTCTACCTGACTTCCGACGGCCTTTGTTCGGGCCTTTGTTCGGCCCTTTCTTCCGGCCGTTTTTCCGGCCCTTCTTTGAGCCGTTTTTCTTTCGGCGACCTTTTTTCTTCGCATCTGCAGAGAACACTTGGAACGCGGACAACAATCCACCTACCAAGGCTGAGACGAAAGCCCGCTTCGAAAGCGGAGCGTTCGCAATCTCCTCAAGCCCCGTCAGGGCGCTCGAGGTGTTAACACGGCGAAAGTAATTCTCAAGCCGTTCATGAAGGCCCATGTGAGTCTCCTTTGACTAGAATACTGACTAACGTTCGCAGAGAGATGAACCTGACATAACAGATAACCTTCGACTCACGCCGAAAGCCGTCTGTTACGCCCGGATAACTCTCTACGAAGGATTTTTAAGGTGCAAAAAGCCCAAATGCGTTATTTGGGTCTTGTCATTGTATAAAATTCCTTTCGTTTTGTCAATATTATAGGATTATTTTGGGAACGGCTAAAATGAGGAATGTGTGGGTATGAAGTGTATATAATGGGGCCCTGTTTTATTGTACTATCCCTTTTCGCAGGAGCCAACATCAGTTTAGCTGCTCCGAAAAAGGGCCTACTTGTCCTGTCATGCCGTTACGCATCAAATGACGACGCGTATTTGTCATCATGATACGCTAACCGATATGTTCACCAGAACGTTCGGCCTCGCCTCTCCTACACAGATATATGAGCCCGGACAGCTTTGCTGTCCGGGCAAAACCTACCGAAAACTAGCAGCCGCAGCCCCCCACGATGCCGGGGCCACCGATCCCGGTTCCGGTGCCGGTGTTGTACTGAGTAGCGTTACCGCCACGTGAGATGCCGGTGTTGTTACTCCCGCCGGAAGCATCTGCGATCGCGGTGCCGCCGGAAGCATCGACCTCGATATTCGTCGAGTTCGATGAGTAACCGCCGTAAACATCCAGATAGACGGGCGCGCCTGTGCTCCCACCCTTCCCATACTTGGACGGGTAGGACGATGCGGTCTCGACCGAAACGTTCGTCACGTTACCGGTATTGAAGCCGGAGTTGATGTCGCCGAACACAACGTCACCGCCATTGGCAGTCGCCGTGGCTTCGCCACCATTGCCGACGGAAACGTCGCCGGCATCACCAGCAACGTTGCGGTTGTGATCAGCAGAGCCGGAACCGAATCCCGGGCCACCGATCCCGAGGTCAAAATCGAGATTGCAGTTGTGCAGCCCGACACAGTCCCCGATGTCAGGGTACTGCGGAGGATATTCGCCTGCAAGCGCAGGTGTCGTAAATCCCAGCAGTGCGACGAGCGAAACGGCCACAAAAATCGCCGGCATCGTTAGCTTGCGCATGAAAGTCCCTCTCCTGGTTGTACCGGGCACTACCGTGGAAGCTCACGGTAATACATACGACAAACGCTGCCGTATGATTGCTGTCCGATCGGGTCTCATAACGAGACTGCGTACGAGGTAGTTCCCTCCTGAACCCTACGCATCATCCGATTGGCCGAAGCCCGATAGAAAAAATGGTTCTTGATTAATATCTAATCACTAAATACTAATTTCGAAATAATTCCCAATTTATAATTCGATAACTGGCAATTACGTTCTAATTTCTTCCATTGGGCTTGAGCCAAAAGGAGTATGCAGTAATCCATCAGGAGGAAAACATGTGTAGTCGTAGAGAGACGATCCGAGGATAAATACGAATGATAAGTCAGATTATAATTAAGAACAGAGCATGTCGTCTTCTTGCTTATCTCTTATTCTCACTTACTGCATTATCCCCGAAGAACTCTCTACGAAAATCTTCATATCAAAGAACAGCACTCATTTTCTTTCGTAAAAATAGCCACGATTCGCGGAGTCTAGTTGAAATCGAAGCAGATTGCAGTAAGGTATCTCACAAAATTAATTTTGCATCGCTTCTTTCATGTGAGAAGCGATATGCTACGATGAAATCAGCATGAAATTCCTGCCTATTGTTATCGTTGTGTTAGGTTGCTTCCTGACGTTCTTCACAGCGCCTGCTGACGCGGCAAAGCTGAACAATACCTTGGTTCGTTTGGACAGACTGACACCCCAGACAGCACTTTCAGGATTAATTTGCGCCACACCGTCTGCTGCTGATTCAGGAACAGAAGGACGGATCGCCGTAACGTTTCCCCTGGACTTCTCACTCAGTACTCTCAGTACGAACTGGACGACTGAGACGACAAACCTCCCGGCAGGCAGCACACCGTGGCCCGGAATCAGTAACACGGCACAGACAGTTTCCGGAACCACCGTCACATTCGCAAGTACCAACCTCACCTCAGAAACAGCTGACTACTGCTTCCGCTTTACCGGTATTGACTCGGCAACAGGAGCGACGGGATCAAAACAGGCAACGATCGTGACACAGACTGCAGGAGGGACAGAAATAGACTCCAATACAATCGGCATGACAATCACTGATGACCGGATTCGCGTGACGGGAAAGATTGCTGCCAGACCACAGGATTACTCAGTACAACTGACAAAGGTATCAGGCGGCGATACCTTCGCTCAGGATGCGGAGATCACCTATGAGCTGACATATGAGTCCTACCTCGCATATGCTGCACCGGTCACGCTTGAAGCCGGATGGACACAAGCAACCGGCGGAATTGAGCTGCTCGCCTATGTCAATGGGAGTGCGACGAAAGCATACGCGAATACTGTTCCTGTTATTGATACTGAGAATCGCCGAATTACCTGGACGATTCCCACGCTGCCTGCAGGAGCATCAGGATCCGTCAGGTTTGCACTAAAAACAACTGACAGGTACCAAGGGCTTAAGACGCTTGATTTTACCGTCAACGGACGATTGTTGAGTGAGGATACTGCGACACCGTATAGCTCGATTACCAAACAATACCTCTATGTGATCCCGACACCTGACCCGAACCGTCCGACGGCAACACCGGGGATAACGATCACACCGACACCGCTTCCTCGTGCGTTTGCTCTGGAATCACTGCAGTTAAGACGCATCACCGCAACTGAGGTTGATCTTTTTCTCAGATCCTCAGAGCCGTCTACCGTATTGATCCGCTATGGTACTTCACCGGGCAATCTCTCAGAACAACTAGTCAGCCTGAATCCCGCAATCAACCAGACAGTAACGCTCGGGAATCTGACACCAAACACCAGATATTATTTTACCGTGACACTCACGAATCAACGACGGATGCGATTGCTTTCTGACACCTATACATTTACCACCGCCAAAGTTTCCCGCCTGCCTGCTATTTCACGTGACTCACTGATCATAACGTCAGGGAATACCGTGATATTTACCCCTGACTACAGACAGTATACCGGCGGAAAAAACGTTATCATCGTGCCTGCCGGGAAACAGTTTGAGCTCCAATTCGGACTGACGGAAGAACACACCATCAGATCGCTCAACCTCCACATCAGGTCACAATCCGGTGAGAGCATCGACATGGCACCGATGTTTGAGCTGAAGCCTGATATTTACACGAGCAGATTACCGGGGAAAACGATTCCGGGTATGTATGAGATCTTGGCTGAACTTCGTGACTACAACGGAAACATGATCGAGCAGGGCGTTTCAGACCTGAAAGTTTCCCGCCCGTTCCGGATTATCAGTCAGCGAACCGGAAAACCGATTGAAAAAGCGAAAATCACACTCGAGCGTTACAATGAAAAAACCCGAGTCTATGAGCCGATCTCACAAAACTTCCTCGCCATCACGAACCCTGCCTACTCAAACAGAGACGGCATCGTCGATGTCGTTCTGCCTGTCGGAAAATATCGTGCGATTGTCGAGGAATTTACCAAGGTGAATCAGACTGTCGAATTTACACTCGGTATTCACCCTGATGAAGACTATCCCACCGTTGCCCTGGATGATGCACCGTTCAGCCTAATGAACAGCATGCGCTACCTGTTGTCTGCATTTTCAGATACCTTCTCACTCGTGACCGGTGTCGGACTGTACCTATTCGGATCTGAGCGATTTCTGCACATTCTCGGTTTCCTCGCAGCAATAACATTTACCCTGCTCTCCGTTATCGCGCTCAGTGAAAAAGTGAAAATTAAGCCACACAAACTCTTCCCGTACTTCCGCTCACTGCTACAAGTTCATCGGGCAGAGGAAAAAACCCACCGATATCGCGGCAGAGTCACGAACGGAGAAACCGGATCCCCGTTGGTAGGGGTTGATCTCTTTGTCACTGATCCGGAAACAGGAAAAACACGCTTTCATACGAAAACCAATACAACAGGCAGGTTTCAGATTATGCTTCCGCCGAAAGCGAACTACACACTCCGACTGGAAAAAGTCAACTATCACGCGTCAGAGTTCCCGCTCAGGCTTTTTGTAGAAGATGAAGAACAGCAGTTTACCCTCCTGAACCATCAAGCAGGAAACTACACGCAACAAAGAATTCTCAAGTTGCTCAGAGAGCTTCTGGGTGTATCATTTGAAGCATGTCTCATTATTGCAGTAATCCTCTCAGTCGTAATGACTTTCACCCTAGGACTCATGCCTGTTCTCCCGCTCCTCACCGTCGCTCTCTTCAATATGATCTTCTGGACACTCCATACCTTGCACCTACATGAGGGAGAATGAATCCAATAATATCAGGAAATGCTTGACGGCTAATGATGAACAGGAAGACAGCACCACAAGGGATATTCCGGAATCGTGAGAAGGCTGCCTTTACCCTTCGCGTTACTTCTCCACAACACATACCGGAATAATCCCCTGCGGAGTCTTTCGGAGAGCATGAATTACGTGCGGAGCGTCTGAGGTGAGATAGCAGTCATTATTCTACAGAGGGCTCACCGAATACCTGCAGTCTTTGCCATTGATGAAAATGAACACGTAATTATGGTCCGTTTCTCATAAAGACCTCCCTTCCCAATACACCGACAGGATCTTCAGATAATCAAAAAATATAAATAATAAATAGTTAGTCATACGGTTACATCTTTTTTATTGACTGCATTAATTTTCAATTTTAAATTTGAAATTTTCATTGAATTCATTTTTCATGATGAACTGACAGCTATTTTTGAAAAAATCAAAGTAAACTCCTGCGCCTCTTGCCATAAGGTACGACAATCTTCTTTTTTTGAATCAACAGCATGCGCTAACATCCGCAACCAGTATTTCGTTTCCTTCGCCTCTTTCTTGCAAATATAGATTTTATTCCTAAAGTCTTTTCTACTTGACGCACCATTTGCTTCACAATAATTAGCACCTATGCTTGTTGCTGAACGAATCAATTGGCTTATAATCGGGATGGTAATAGTATCCCGCTGGACACTCTTACATAACTCAATCACACGCTCTGCGAACAAAGCTGTCCTCTCTTCCAAATCATATGTTTTATGTTCTACTATTGACATTAAATCCACAAAAGCTCATCCATTGAAAATTGAAAATTTCAAATTAAAAATTACGATTTATAATTCATAGCTTCTCACTCCCCCACGTGCAGTGCTGTCCATGAGAATGTGTAATCAATGTCTGCTGGCTTCGACAGGAGTATGGTAAATCCTCTCCTCGATCGGTCTGTGACAATGAATTCAGGCCTCTTAGTGAGGAGCTCCTGATCAATTTTCAACTGACAGGCTGCTTTGCCGTCTTTCTCAGAACAGTATGCTGCTTTCACGAGCTTCTTATAATCATCATCTGTCAGCTCTGTCGTCATGAGTGTTGCATTCACGACAGGAACTTCTTCATATTCCTGATCAAATTCCACCTGCATATGTGTACTGCCATGGGTTACCAGGACATACCCTGCCGTGTCACCGGTAAAGACCGGTGCTCTCTCGAATCGTACGATGTCCTTGAAGACAACTTCACCCATAAACGTTGCCAGACTGTTCACGATCAGGTTATTCGCTGTTAAGGTCTCGATGACATGTAACAGTCCTTCGACTAAACTGTCACCTTGAACCCTGAAACTTCCTGAAATCGTCGCTGACTTCGTAATCCACAGTCCGTTTGCAGAGAGGATGTCGGTATCAAGAGCAGCAGCATGACCGGCAACAGGTGTCGGTGAAACTGAGACATCAGCCATCAGCAGCTCACTGAGTTGCTGAACTGCTGATGCACTCGCACTCATGACAGGAGATATTACTTCTCGTGCAGAAACACTGGCAACAGCATGCTCCAGCTCAGTAAGTCTTACCTCCTGCTTCATGAGCCTCTCTTCAAACGTTAACCCGGCAGAACTTGAAGCCACCGAAAGTCCTCCGTTCATCGTGCTGAGAATGTATTCTTCCAGACTGAGACCCTGAACCGTCACCTTACCTATCACCTCAAGATCCCTTGTGGTCACCAGACCTGCAGTAACGTTTCCGATAACGACCTCTTTATACACACCGATTTTTTCGACCATTGCATCCGACTGGTCGATAACCTTATAGGTACCATTCACTGCTTTTTCGATGACGAGATCACCGCTCTGCGTTACGGTAATCTGTTCGTGATAGGAGTTATCGATATAGCCAAGAATCTGTCCGACATACTCACCATCAGGCAGTTCGTAACAGAGGCCATGTCCTGTCTGAACCAGGTTTACCTCAGGCCATGGGATCGCATCAACGCTCTCAACCGGTGTACAGGACATATGTTCAGGATTAAAATGATCCAGAGCAATCGCAGCGATATTCCCTGAGCGAACTGCTTTCATACCGAAGCCGGGAAGAGTTGATGCTGTGATCGCATCACCATTCCGAATGACTCCGTTTCTGGTACTTACTTTGACCGGAACTTTCCCTTTCAGACCGACAAGTCTGTTATTCTCCTTATCAGCAGTATTTCCCATAACCACTGCCGGATTTGATGAGATAATACCGATTGACTTCCCATACGGTGTGCTCGCTTTCTTCATCGCACCCGGTACATCCGGATCAACACTTACGATGTCTCCGTCATTGATGCTTTTATCTGAGACAGGATAATATTCTGCCAAATCAGCTCCTGCAAGTCTTTGGACAGCAAAAATCGGTGTGTACGGAAGATCTACCAAAATATTACCGGCATTGCCTTTGTAAATCACCAGTTCGACATAATCTCCGACACTCAAATCAGCAACAGCTGTAGCATTCAGTACAACTGAACTACTTTCCATCGCAGCCCCAACATAGTCAGTTCCGTTCACCCGGAAACGGAGTTGATCATTCGCACTTGAGGCACTGTGATAAATTGTCCCTGTGAGTAAGTATTTTCCTGCAGTATTAATAGTCATTCTACTCATGTTCGTAGACGTGCTATGCATCGCGTCGGTGTCATAATATTCATTCTGGAATGCGATAGCTGTCCATGTCGCAGCAGAAACTCCAACAATAAGTGATCGATATGCCATCGCTCCGATATCTGACCCTTTAATGACACCCGTCAATTCGATATTCCCTGCGACATCGAGTTTCTCACTCGGGTTCGTCACACCGATGCCGACATTGCCGTTGCCGAGGACTGTCATGAGTGGGGTCGTATTATTTTGTACCTGCAAGACTGTCTCCAGGTTTCCCAGTGCCGTGACATTCGTACCGCCGTTTGATTTCATACCGCCTAATCGGAGAGCTGGTACAGTATCAGTCGGATTCGAAACACCGATGATACCGGAAATTGAGAGACCGGTTGTACTGGCACCGCTTGATATACCGGCCATGTCCGCACCACCCAAAGTACTTGAAGCGGAGATGATATCAAACCAATTATTGGTCGGCGTATAGCTGGTCAATCCGTGTGTCACATCTCCATCCGACATCGCAAACGATGCATTTGATCCGCTCGTAGCATTGATCTGGAGTGTTCTGTTACTTGGATTTGTTGTTCCGATACCCACATTCCCATTTTTAAGTGTCATGGTATAGTCACCGTTTTCATACATTTGGAGAGCTTGGTTCGATTGCTCCCACAGCATATATGCTTTTGCAACCCCATCTTCCTGCAGTTTCAATCCGACATTATCGTCAACAGCATCTGCAATATAATATCCCGGATACCCGGCTCCACTCTTCAGATACATACTGGCCTCACCGGCATCTTCAATATGAAGCTTATACGCAGGATTGGTAACACCGATACCGACATTACCGGTATGCCCAACGATGAATGAACCTGCAGTTCCTCCGGATCGTACTTCAAACGCTCCCTCAGTACTACTTCCACCACCGAAATTTATCTGATTATTATTTTCAGAATTTCTACCGATAAATGTCCAATACTGTTCTGCATTATTTTCAACTGAGAGACCATGCCCTTGCTGAAGCCCTGAAGCCAAGACGCTCATTGCTGTTGTAGCTCCGGCGAAAGTTTCACCACCGAGGACAATTTTGCCGCCATTGACAGCGAGCTTTCCGCCCGGATCAGTCGTGCCGATACCGACATTACCACCGCTACTGATTCTCATCCGCTCAGTCGTACTGCCGGCATAGAAGCGAACATCCTGGCCGGCTGATGCAGCTTCGATCGTAAAACCTGCAGAGCTTGAGTCACTCTTCAGAACAATCCTGTCCTGCCACCTGCCGACACTCGCATCTGCCGGATAAGCATACATTCCTCCGCTATTGCCGCTTACCACAAGCTGGAACGCAGCCTGAGCAAAAGTATTACCGAAACCAGGCTGATTTCTCACGATAAATGACGTAACATCGTTGTGGTTTCTTTCAATTGTCAAAGCACCGTCAGGTGCAGTCGTCCCGATACCGACGTTGCCGCCTGAATTGAAAAATGAGTGCGAATTCGCCGTACCGCCGAGTTTGACCAGCGCACTTGCTGTGGCCGTACCGCCAAGGAGCAGATCAAGCGTACTGTTTATAGGGGTGAGTGTCCCGTTTGTTGCTGAGAGTACCCAATTTGAGCCCCCGTCTGCGACGCCACAGGTACCCCAGGATGGAGCACCACTGGTATTCGCGTTGAGACATTGTCCTGTCGTGCCATTGGTAAGCGAGAGCAGCGTACCATCCGCATCATCTGCATAGACCAGGCCTTTACTGTTCGTCAGACTCGAGATCTTGACTGTATCATTCAGCTCGATAAAACCTGTCCCTGAGGCTGCTAGCGTCAAATTCTCATCCGATGCAGTGGTAATGTCAGTTGAAGCACCTGAGAAAACGAGCCCTGTTGAGCCGATGGTTTTATTCGTCAGCACCTCAAGTCCCGCAAGCGTTGCCAAGGTGCCGCTCGTCGGTAAGGTAATTGAAGTGGAACCTGTTGTCGTCAGCGTCAATGCATTTGATCCGCTTGAGAAGTCACCGCCGAAAGTGATCGTACTACCGTCATTTATCTTAAGCGTTGTCGCAGTCGAGAATGCTGCATCTGAGGTGTTCGTTACGGTCAGCCCGTTTACCCGTTCAGCGTTAAAAGCATAGGCGTTAGATCGCAACTGCATTCTGGGCCGCATCTCACCATCTGCGTTGAAATTCACGCCGACAAAGAGCGAATCTGAGCCGAAGTTTACGGCTGAAAGATCCTGATTCAAGGAATTGATGGCTATTCGGAACACACCGTCTTTCACATAGATTCTGTTCGTGATCGTATCAGTGGTACTCCAGTTCTGTATCGGACGAGAGATACCGAGAACATTTGTTCCGGTATTGACGGATGTGATGATCACTGATTCCTTCTTCGTCGTATTCCAGAGGATTTGGCCTACGTTGAGCGATGCTTCATTCGTATCTGATGAGTATGTCAGCGTATCTGAGCTCGTGGTCGGTGCAACCGACATCGTTGATGAAAACAGTGAGCCTGATACCCATGACTCACTAAAAAGCGAACTTGCTGAATTTCCTGCTCCATCATAGATCTGAACGACGAAGTCATAGGCGCCGTCTGTGACGTTGGTGCCGTCAGCATTGACGACTTTTCCTTGGAAATTAATCGTTTTCTGTACCCCGTTTGCAGCCTCAACAGGAAAGGAGAAAAAGAAAGAAACTGCCGAGATTGACAGCACGAATACCGCCGGTAGTATGAACCCCTTCCTCTCGGAGGGGTTCAAAAAGGCGTTATATTTCATGGTTACTGTTTCGTGCTCTCCACGAGGTACTCACCGGCATACACCAGTGCTACCAGGCGTAGTTTTTCTTGTAATGACTGAAGTAATTTCCTCATAAGTACGCGTATGGAATAAACAGATATCACATACTGTAACTATTAAGACAGCCTTGAATAAGCTCGTCAACAATTTGAAAAACATGCATATAATGATATATGGATACATATAATTACATACTAAATTCAGCATAACGATAGTCTTCATCTGGGTGCATAGCAAAGGTCCACCTAATGACGGATAGAGTGCGTACGCCACTTGATCGTTTTGCGAAGTGGTGGGTACATGAGACAATACAGTCTCCTTCCTACTTGACCGACACCACCGGAGTCAGAGTAAGGATGCTGAAGTGATTTACATATTCTATTGTAGCGATACCCCCGCCACACACTTTGCTGTAAAGAAAACATCTGCTATGTGGATGCTGTCGAGTATCAAAACCGATCGCTACCGGAGAATTCGTCCGGAACTCAGCGAAGAGAATCCACTGAAATGCTTGAAGAGATTCAGAACAGTGTCGAGCAAGACAAGCAGGACGCTTCTTTTTCAGCTAAGACATGGAGAAACATTTAAATGTATTTTGTACGCTGAGTACGAAAAGACAGAAGCAAAAAATTTGTTTTACAAAATACGATGACAACCCATAGATATTTTCGATGTTAAAAAAGAGAGGCGAGATAGTGACTGTATCAAAATATAAAGTAATATGCTTTAATGCAAAGTAATATAATAATATTAAGGAGGCGTGACGCCTATATCTCCAGAGAGCTTGATCTCAAAAAGAGCCCGTAGCAATGATAGTGAGTGTGTCTGAGTAGTCATTGGCAGCAGGTGTCTGTGACGAGTTTTTGGCTTTTACTTGAATCGAACTACGTCCAGCAGTGACAGGAGCATTCCCTGAGTTGAGTATAGTCCGTATCGTCGTATCAATGATACCGACATTTTCTGCGTTACCGTCATAGGGTGCGACAGCAGTAAGCTCTGACGTTGACGACACCTGCAATCCATAGCCTTCGGATGCTGACGCCAGGTTCGTCGACTGTGATGAGATAGTATAGTTCGTCACCGAACTCTTGAGTCCGGTATAAGCATCATAAATATAGATGTATCCTCCGTTTTCAGCATTCGTCGCGAAGTCGACCCAGATTCTATCAGTAGCTGTCGTCACACTTCCCTGGCTTAATGTTCCGAGATCAACGACATATGGTGCTGATGATTCCGTATCAGTAGCTGCGATATCGATGTCAAGTGAAAGCTGAGAGTTGGCAGTCGATCCTGACGCGACCGGGCCGTATGGGCCCTGGGTAAAATCACCTTGACGGGCAGTCACTCTGACTTTATATTCAGTTCCCGGGATGAGCCCGATAATATAGTCACCGGAATCGCTACCCCAGGTGGCATAGGTTAACCAGTCCTCATCTCCCAGCGTCGCCCCGATCGTCCGATCGTTCTGAACATACTGCGTTGTCGCGAAGTCATCATCTGAGATCGCAACCGCAAAGAGTGTATCTGACGGATTGCCTTGAGGATTAATCGTTAATAGCAGTTTGTTATACCAGTTCGCACTATTCGTCAGCGTGGCTGTCGGGACGTGTGCTTGCTGCGTAAAAATAAGTCCTCCATCAACCGTATAGTTTGCTGAGTTCTGCTCACCCCCGAGCGGTGCTGTATCTGTCTCCGTTCGGTAGTTTTCAGATTGTCCGACCCCGCCTGACCCGTCAAGCTCGTAGCTTTTTAACATATAATTAGTTGAGGACGGTACACTTAACAAAAAAAAGAGGCTTAAAACGCAACACATGCCCTCGTATTTTTTGGTTAGATTTATGAAATGCATATATTAATAGTATCTCCTTTGTTTCCGGAAGTAAAACAAATACGATGTAAAATACTCACAAGATCAGATTGTCGGAGACTGATTTACCGAGTTTTCCGAGTGTTCTGAATGTACTACTCCATCTTCACTGATTCCAATATTTTCTTCATCTGCCTCGATTTTGCCTCGTCATCACCACCGAGTGAAAGGCTCAGGGTAAAAAGCTGCTCACCATGCATCCCGAAGGCTGATTTTTCAACACCGGACTGCGTATCTGTAAAGATCAGATATTTTACCTGGTTAATAACTACGATGTTTTCTCTGTACTGATCTTTTTTCGAGCGTCTGAGTGAAACATCAGGTGCCTCATCGGCAGATCTAAAGCCTACGTTTCGCAGACTGGTTGTCAGATTTCCTCTCGGTGATTCAATGAGCGCGTAGTAGACACACGGACTATTCTGCCTGGAGTCAGAGACAGGAAACGGAACGACGAGAGAGTAACAGTCAGGCACCTGAATCCGTTGTGAGTCAAAATCATGTTCACCTCTACGAACTTGATTTACGTTTACATTTCCTAATGCGGCACTTTCAGAGCCTTGTTGTGTCGCGAGGAACTCCTTTGACCGCTCAGAAAGCTCATTACTGATAATCGCCTTATTTGAGGCTAAAAGCTGCGTATATCCGGCATATCCCATGCCTGTGAGTAGAACTACAATGATTAGAATTAGAATGCTTTTTTTTGCCATGCTGTAGACTGGATTTATTAGTGTAAGGTAACTTATTCCTACTTATAAGCATAAATAGCTACTTATGAACATTTTTTGTGTTACTGCGTTTTTTATGCTTTTTTCTCAGATATACGAGCGCTATTACCAAGAGGACTAGTATTCCGGCAAAAATCGGATGAATGGAGAGTGAAGTCGTCTGAGAAGTAAACGCAGTTTTCTTCAATGAATCCGTACCCCGAACGGTAATGGTGTTCAACGAAATCGGTAGGCTGAATGAGACAGGCTTCATTTCAACATGGATGAACCGACGAGACTGCGGCATCACCCGGAACGATGACGTATTAAGAATACCGTTATGGGTGATGCGGCCGAACATATCAGTAACGGTTATCGTTCCGTACGGAACCACGTGAATATTCCCTTCATTTTGAAACTCGAGCCTGGCTGTCTTCGGATACGAAAAGACGATGTCACTTCCCCAATCAAATTCTTTGAGTGACAGATTATAACGTTCTCCACCTATCTTGCTCAGGTAGATAAGGGTTGACACTGATGGGGCGACCTGAGCACCGAACGCGGAACCATCAGGTGAGAGAATCCGTCCGACGACCACACCATAATGACCTCCCGGACTCAGATCCTGCCTGTTCTGAACCTGAACGGTGAATGTATGCGAAGATTTCGGCTCGATCGTTACCTGGTCAGCCTGCAGAGAGAGATAAGAAGCCAGTCCGTAAGCATAGGATCCCGGTTCTGGATGCATCAGCCCGATAGTCCCATCTCCATCTGTATGAGCAAAATCCAAAGGAAACATCTCAAGAACAAGTGTTTTGTCCCCGGAATTCGTATAAGTGAGTGTTATATCCTGTGTTTCCCCCGGTTCGGTGAGTGTGACATCGACATATGCAGGAGCGACAGTAAGGGAGCCCGTCGGTGTTTCCTGGGCAGAAACGACAGACGTAGACCATAGAAAGAGAAAACTCACGATGAAGAGCTGAGCAGGTAAACGAAGCATAGTTATTTTTTCTTGAAGCGACGAATATTTGAAACGATGGTACTCCGAACTCCAAGGAGCATGAACAGGAGAATGATAGTTACGACCCCGATTATCTTCCAAGGAATAACCCAGAAAGAAACACTCGCCTCAATCGGAACATCTCGTTCACCGTTATTGTATACCAGGAGGAGATTTGCTGTATATTTTCCTATTCGGAATTTATCTGCTTTCTGAAAATCATACTTCGTTGTGTACACAATTTCACCGTTCTCATTTCTGATGAGAGACCCATTCTCTTCTTTGGGTACACGGACAGCAAACCCGTCACTCCAGGAAGAAGTATATTCACGCTCAGTCGCCGGAAGGACGTTACCGCGTGATTCATTGACCGCTAAAATCGCAATGTCTTTTTTCCCACCCTGGTCGATAAAGATATTTCCCGTCGGAACGATATGAACATTTCCGGAGTTTTTGACCTGAATCTTGAATTCAGTCGGCAGGTATTCATACCACAGTTTATCAGTCGAAAAGTCAAGGACCTGAACTTCCCGTTTGGTATTTTCGGATCTGACCTCCAAAAGTGTCAAGAGTGCCGGGCTGCCTGAGATGGCAGCACCCTGTGTTGTTCCTGAAGTCTGATCAACTCTGCTTATAACAAAGGCATAGTAATACCCGAGTGAGGCTGTTTCAGGAGGAGAAACGGTAAAAGAAACCGTTTTTGTCTGATTTGAGGCAATCGTAAATTGATTTTCAGAAAAGGTAACCCAGTCAGCAAAAGCATCATCAGGTGTAACATCGCTCAGGGTCGGCTTCCCTTCCGAATCAATCATGAACTTTGCTACCGTAACCGTGAGTGTCTCAGAAAAATTACTGTTATTGGTAATTCGGAACTCAGACTCAAGCGATTTACCCGGATCAGTAGTTAGGTTTAAAAATGAAGGAGAGACGGTCAGGTTAATCCCGGTCGTCGGGGTACTACCACGAGGAGCTGCTGTTGGTGTCGGGGTAGGACGCGAAGCTCCGGTCGGAGATTGTGCCTGTACCAAAACAGGAGCAAGGACAGAGGTTACGAACAAACTGATAATAAGCCCTGAGAATAGTTTTTTATTGATTTTTCTCATGTGCTAAGTTTTTACACTTACTCTCTGATACTACCACAGTAACTTGCATTAAGAAAAGGATGGGCTTAGAAGCGACCGGCAGCGACAACTGTTAAGGTATCAGCATAATCACTCGCTGCAGCTTGATCTGTTTCCGGTCTGACGAGCGCACAGAGTGTCAATTGATCACCTGACGTTGTCCCGTTTGAGGCTGCGATCGGTTGAAGTGTCGTAGAAAGCGTTCCGCCAGTTGTTGAAGTGGCACAGACATCACCGCCATCATATTCCTGGCCGTAATTTGCAGCTTGGCTAACCGTCCCGCTCCCATCACCATCTGTGGTTATAATCACATCAAGCAGATAGCCATAGGTCGTACCTGTGAGATCTGTTGTCGCGTTATCAACTGAACCGGGTGAGTCAATCGTCGCACTGGTGAGCGTTGAGGTGAGATTGCCGTTCGCGCTACCTACCCAGGCTATCCAACCGTTGGCACCGTTTGTCGAGATATCAACAGTCGAATCTCCGTTATTCACAGATCCTGGCGTGAGAACGCCAAGTGCGATATCCGAACCGGTCGAGAACGTAAATGATTGAGCGATGGATGCGGTGACACCGATTTGATCATCCTGAACAGCAAGTGCAAAGGAGTCTGTATCAAGCGCTCCGTCACCGGCAGTCAATGTCTCAATCGAACCAAGCAGGTTATTACCGGCACCACTTGTTGTCAACGCGTCAGGGTCAGTCCAACGGAAACAATACTGTGTTGAGGCACTCAGGTCACCACTCGGAAAGGTTACTTCTTTTGTGGTATCACTGGCATCTGTCGCAGTTGCGATACTCGGCCACGCAGTCGCACCGTTTGGCAAGTCAGTGGTTGCAACAGTCCAGTCTGCGACTGTTTCACTCAGCGTAAATCCTGCAGGAAACGTGACGACAACTTTTCCTTCGGTTCCGGTATCAGCACCTGGAGTAGTCGCACAAACTAGACCGGTAGTGGCTGTAGAGGCAGCCATCCTATCAAGCCGCACATAGGTAGCACCGAAGGTCGCTGCTTTTACACGAGGTATCGTCAGATACGGAGCGAGAACATAGAACAGGAGAGCTGAGATAAGGAGGAGTGCAATTTGTTGATCTAACCGAAGTGTGACCGTCGTTACTGTAGGCAGTTTCATAGTAAAAGACGATGAGTAGTATCGCCTATACTTTAGCATAATATAGTTAGGAAGAGTTTGTCAAGAACAATCGAACACTCAGACTCTCTGGCTCTCTGATACTTCCGAAAACCTGATCTTCTGATACTCTGAGTTTTCTGAGTTTTCCGAACTTACTGCAGGTACGATAACGGATTGACGAGTGCGCCGTTTCGGAGGATCTCAAAGTGGAGATGTGGCCCTGTGGTTCTTCCTGTCATACCGACCCAACCGATAATTGTCTGACCGGCAACGACTTGCTGACCGACACTGACATTCACCCCTGAAAGATGGGCATAATGACTTCCCATCCCTGCCCCATTATCAAGATAGACATTGTTTCCATAGCCGCCGTCATATGTTCCGACACTGACTTTGGTCACGGTAGCATTATGTGCGGCAACAATCGGTGTTCCGACGTTCGCGGTAATATCCAATGCCATATGATACCAGCTCGCTGACTGGCTGATTCCACCACGAAGCGGCCAGGTGAACCCGCCTGGTGAGACAGAGGTCGCAGGACCCTGCGCGATGTAGACCTGCTGTCTCCTCGGAGAACTCGGCCGTTCTGACGGTTTGATACCGTCAGGAACAATCAACATCTGTCCCTCAACAAGCGTGAACGTTTCCGGATTGGCAAAATCATTAAACGGAAAGTCAACGATCTTCTGGGCATCTGTGTCATACTTCTTCGCGATTGTATAAACCGTATCGCCTGATGTAACTTTATGTGAAACGCCTGAGACAGGCAGAATCTTCAGCTCATCGCCGACCGTCAGATTGTCAGAAGAGAGGTCATTGGCCCATTTCACGGTATCAGCATCAATGCCGAACTTTTTTGCGATGGTTGAGATCGTATCGCCTCCCTGCACCCGGTAGGTTATGACCTCATCCCGAGGCTTATCCGAGATATCAGTCTGGAAGACATTCTCACCGATAAAGATAGACTGTTGCGTCTGAGGGGTCGCGACACTCAGAGAGGAAGTGTTCGCTTGTGCAAAAATCGGATATGTATCTGCGATGTAGGGTGCGATCAGAACACCAATACCCAGAACTCCCATGGTTGTCAGATGGAGAAACGGACGATTGTATCGTCCGCGCTTCATGAGGAAAAACTTTACGAGATAGTTCTTGTTCTTTTCAAAATAGTGTGAAAAATCCAGAACTCTCTTCTTTAGATAAGAGAACAAATAGATGAGGAATGCGATAAAGAGGCCGAGGAAAGCCTTGATGGCGTGTTTTTTGATCATCGGAACAATGATACGTGTGAAGCTAAAGTGTAGCAAAGTTTGCCCTAACGGTCAAATGATTAGGACTTCCCTAAATTCTCTAAAAAGGCTTCGTTTGAGTCTGCCTGAGAGAGTTTCTCAATAAGAATACTCGTCCGTTCATTCTCACCAAGCATATCCATCATGCGACGCATTGTCACAATCTTCTTGTAATTCGCTTCTGAGAGCAGTAACTCTTCCTGTCTGGTTCCTGACCGTTCGATGTTGATCGCAGGATAAATACGACGTTCAGCAAGTCTACGGTCAAGATGCAACTCCATATTACCGGTTCCTTTAAACTCTTCATAAATGAGGTCATCCATACGCGAACCGGTATCGACCAGTGCAGTTCCGATAATAGTTAAGGAACCGCCTTCCTGACAGTTGCGTGCAGCACCGAAGAATCGTTTTGCAGGCCAGAGTGCAGCAGGATCAAATCCTCCTGAAAGCGTTCGGCCGGACGGAGCAACCGAGAGATTATAAGCGCGAGCCAAACGGGTGATGGAATCAAGCAATACGATAACGTCTTTTCCTGCCTCAACCATGCGTTTTGCACGTTCCAGTGTGATTTCAGCAACTCTGGTCTGGTTTTCAGGCGGCTCATCAAAGTTACTTGCGACGACTTCACCTTTGACGGACATGGAGATATCAGTGACCTCTTCAGGTCGCTCACCGATCAAAGCAGCCATCAAGTGTGCTTTCGGGAAGTTCGCTGAGATCCCGGCCGCAATTTCTTTCAGAATCGTTGTTTTTCCGGCTTTCGGAGGTGAGACGATCATACCGCGCTGACCGAATCCGATCGGAGCAACGAGATCAATAATTCTGGTAGAGATCGGTGTCTTTCCTGTCGCAAGCACAACCTGTTGTTTCGGATAGATCGCATTCAAGTCATCAAACCAAGGCCGACGCATTGAATCCTCAGGACTGCCTCCGTTGACACCCTCGACCTTGAGCAAGCCGTAATATCGTTCTGTATCTTTCGGAGGTCTGGCGACACCCTCGACCAAATCACCGGGACGCAGCATAAAGCGCCGGATCTGTGACTGAGAGATATAGATGTCACGACTTGACGGGATAAATTTCGGACGGAGAAACCCATGTCCTTCCTGCTGTACATCAAGAATTCCTGAGACAGTCTCAGTCGGCTGTGCGTTGATCACCGGAGTCCCGTAGCTACTTTCTTCACGATAGTGGCGGGATACAGGTGCGGAAGCTTCTGTCGTCGTGTCAGGTGTGACAGGATCAACAGACGCAGTTGTTTCTTTCACCGGCTTTGATTTTACCGGTTTTTCTTCAGGAACACCGATAAAGTCATCGACTGATGGGGTTGTAGTTTTTTTTGTTGCCATATTATAGTCTTTCTTTCTTCTTCGAAGCGAAGAGTAAACGACTCAAAACGAAATTATATTCGGACAGACAAAACACTCGTGAAAATACCTGTTCAAAAGATGCTTTGGATGTATACGTCTAAAATAGGAATTTGTTTCGTATTAGGATTTAGGATTTCGTCTCAATACCATTGAATTGAATCTTTCGTAACCGTGGGATGTAAGCTCAATGTAGATTTACTCCTCGATTATACACCACGAACCGGGATGTTTGTCAAGGAGCAGTCAAATTACAGACTGCAGACTACAGATTACAGATTTCGGAAGCAAGCTATAGTTTTAGCTCCTCTCAGTCATCTATCCGCTGATCTTCTTGACTCTTCACCCTATCATTGCTATTATCCACGCACTAGAAAGCCTATATTTGTCGAATGCTATGAAACTATTCGCATCAGTTATCACGGGGTTTTTGATCCTCCTCGCCGTCTCCGGATCAGTCATGGCACAGGAGCAACAAGCCTGTCGTCCCATTTTCGGGGGCGGACCGTCCTGCGTGCAGCAGGGTGATCTATCCCTTGATAAAAAAATACACAATCCCCAAACAAATCAGTTTGTTGATACTATAGATACCGACATCACTCCCGGACAGACGATCAGGTTTCAGGTTACCGTTCGGAATACAGGCAGCCGAACCATTGAAAACATCGTCGTGACTGATATATTTCCCCAACACATAACGTTTACCAGGGGTCCTGGACAGTTTGATCGTACGACCAATATCCTCACCTACCCGATCGACCGACTTGAAGGCGGACAGACAAATTCCGTAACGATTGAAGGAACAGTCGCGACCTCGCTGCCACAGACAGCTAACCTTCTCTGTGTCGTCAATCAAGCAACAGCAGAGCAGGGACGAAACACCGGAACAGATTCACTATCGTTCTGTTTACAAACGACAGGATCTGCTCAGACGCAAACAACAGGCCCTACGCCCACCGGGCGGCAGACAGGCCCACAAGTCGGACAAACACCAAATGTCTCCACCTCACCGAAAACAGGTCCTGAGTTACTCGCACTCATCGGACTGATTCCTGCCGGAATCAGCGGGCTTTACCTCAGGCGAAAAACTACCTAAAAGTATAATCTTGCTTGCCAAAATTAATTCTCAATTCGATGTTTATCCCTCGAAAATATTCCCCTCTTCAAGCGTCTTTTTCGGTTCTCCTGGGTGATTAGTATCTTTTTTCTGCGCTTTCTCTTGCATCATGCTGTTGGGGTGCTGTCTCTTATGAAACGGTTTTCCCGCATGTCCTGATGCATGGTGCGGTTTCTGCGCATGAGGCTGCTGT
The DNA here is from genome assembly GCA_964579845.1 of uncultured Gammaproteobacteria bacterium. GTDB lineage: Bacteria > Patescibacteriota > Microgenomatia > Levybacterales > UBA12049 > CAZOHC01. Next base: position 32,862 of record CAZOHC010000006.1, read on the forward strand.
CCGTTGTCTCGTTCTGATGCATTCCGATGCTCAGATCCGGTGGAACTTCGAGGTTGTGCATGTTGCTTGGTATCATCGGAACCGGAATTTTTCTGCTCGTTATTTCTATCAGACTTCGCAAAGAATTTTTCCTGTGACAGGTCAACTGATGCCCTATCCCGTTTTTCTTCAGGTTGTGTCTGTGGCTTCTGTGCCGGCTGGGCGTGTTTCGGAGGCTGGTTTTCTTTTCGTTCGACCTGTTCAGGTGAATGTTGCTTCGGTTTCTCAAACGAGGACTGCTCACGCCGTTCCGGTGACGAAGGTCTATTCTCGTGCTTACGTTCCCCACCTTGTTGCTTAGACTGATTAGCTTGTCCTCCAGGCGGCTTTTGCCCGCCTGCTTGCGGTTTCTGCGTAGGAGGTTCGCTGTATACACCGGGAATCGAGATCAGGACATCTTCTTTCACAGGCTTCATATATCGCTCACGACTCATCTTCATCACTTTTTCCCGATTCTGGGTCACGGATCGAGGTAGTGGCAGCGTAAAGCACATAAACGGACTGGAGGTCATCCCGTCAATCATCATCTTCAGAATAGCCTGGTAATTCCCGAGTGCGAGCACATCTTCTTCTTTGAAGCGTTCGACGAATTCTTTCGCCAGATACGGACTATCCCCTGCACCGACGAGGAAGGTCATAATCGTCCCGCAGTTCCCGAAGATCGCAAGCCTGACGTCTTCGTCGATCTGTCCCATATACTGGTTCGCCAGAATCAGATTAAGGCGGTATTTTCGAGCTTCAGAGAGAATTTTGATAAACGATGACGTCGCGAAATTCTGGAACTCATCCACATACAGGTAAAAATCCCGTCGCTCAGACTCCTCCTGAAACGCACGACTCATCGCAGCCAATTGCAGTTTTGTAATAATCATCGCACCCAGAAGTGCTGCGTTATCCTCACCCAGTTTTCCCTGCGACAGGTTCAGCAGGAGAATTTTCCCCTCATCCATGACTTTGAGGAGGTCGAGTGATGACTTCGGATTTTTGATGATGTTCCGGATGACGGTACTGGAGACGAACTGACCGACTTTGTTCTGAATCGGTGAGACTGCCTCTGTTCTCATCTTGTCTGAATACATGTTAAATTCATTTAACCAGAAACTTTTCAGCACCGGATTAGTGAGGCGATCGAAGACTTTGGCACGGAATTTCGCATTCGCAAGCATCTCAGGCACCATAAGCAGCGTCGCATCAGGCATTTCGATGACTGATGCGAGTGTATTTCTCAGAATGTATTCAAGTCGTGGTCCCCAGGACGTTCCGTACAGTTTATTAAAAATCGCGACAATGCCTGAAACCACGAGTTCTTTCTGCTCCGGATTATTCACTTCAAGCGGATTCAGAGAGAATGCATTCTGCGTGTCTGAGGGGTCAAGCGAGATAATGTCATTCACCCGGTACGACGGAACATAATCCAACACCGTCTCACACAGATCACCATGCGGGTCGATAATACAGAAGCCCTCACGATTTCGCATATCATTAATCGCCATATTCGCGATAAAAGTCGACTTCCCGGTACCTGTTTTTCCGATGACATAGAAATGGCGTCTCCTGTCGACTTTTTTAATCCCGAAGACCATCTGACGGTTTTTAAACTCCGTTCTCCCGAAGAAATTTACGTCTGCTTTCTGCTCATCAGTCATGAATTCAGCAACAGGCAAATTCTCCGGTGCATCCGTCAGAATCACCTTATGCCAGGCGATATTCGGAATCGTCGAGAGCTGCATGCCGGGGAAATGGAACAAAGTCGCCAGCTCCCGGACATTCAGAATCTGATGCGTCGGGGTAAAATACTGTGAACGATCCTGCATATGCTTGAGAAGCCGCTGTTTCTGCCAGAGAACAGGCTTACTCAGATGCAGACTGCTACCTGCAGGATTGTTAAATGACGAGAATGAATGCGCGATCTCGGTCATAAAATGATACGATCGCTGTTTCGTCGGACCGTTGGTCGCGATTCTGATGGCTGTTCTGAACCCGGCATAGGCGACTTTCTCGAGAATTTCTTTAGCTTTCGGATTCGGGTGTGCAGTACCGGCACTATCGACTGTTTTTTTATTCGCCTCATGTTCACCTGAACGCTGCCAGGAATCACCTATAGGGTATAACAGGTACTGAATCACCGCGACATCTCCGGGCTGAGACTTCGAAAGAATACCGAGGATAGACGAGATCGGATCGACATCCTTAAACGTATCGAAGGTTTTAATCGGCAGTAAACCGCCGGTGAGCTTCAGCTGGGTATAGGAGAGCGTATCTTTTTTCGCGAGCATCTCAGGCAGATAGTCTTTGACCCGTGAGATGAGTGCTTTCGGATACTGCGCGACGAGCTGACTCTCGATAAACGCCTGGTAGTCAGGCGGTACTACGAGGAAAAATCTGATCTGCTGATCGACAACCCCGATCTCCAGGCTGATCGGAATCCCCCGCTTCAGAAAGACATAGTGCCTGAATCTGAGCTCGGTCAAACTGCTTAAAAACTGCACTGTCGATTCAGGTGTTTGTTCTCCGGTGCGTGACGTGCGTATTTCGAGGACAACATGTTTCGGTGACTCATACGCATCCTTAGTGGCTACCATATAGCTTACATAATAGTGTATCTGAGGCTTCGACGCAACGTGGACAATGCCAATGTGAGCCTGAAACAAGTCCTTGCCGGAGAGTAGATAGTAGAAAATAGAAGGTAGATCATCTACCCTCCTACTTCAACCCTCCACCCTGAATTCCCAATTCGATAATTAAACAATTAGTAATTAACCACCTATTGACGTACTATAGGACATGTGCTATAATCCCCTTCATCTCATCAATATTGATGAGTTTTTGCCCGCCTGCATCGCATATGCGAAGCATTTCGGGCAGGTTCTCGACATTTTCGTCATCCTGAACGAAGTGTGATTTATCCATTGAACATATCAATGAAATCACCCTGATTAGGGAAGGATCTCAAGATTCTTCGCTACACTCAGAATGACAGTTTAGAACAGCACATTGAAAGTTACAGAGGAAAATTGTACTGAAATCTGATGATTCATACCATCGGCTTTGGTTTCGGTCCTGCAACAAGCCTTGCAGGCCAGAATCCGGAGCCGAACGTGGTGGATCGTCAGGCCTTCCTGTTCATAGAACATGGGACGCTTCCGACCAGTTTGGCTTCGGCATAATCTCTTATCCAACTTAATTCAATTTGGAAGGAGGGGAAAATGCCGCGTGCACCGCCTAAAAAACGGTGAAACTTGGGTATATGAAGAATATACCCACTTAATATAGATCGCGGAGCCTTGGCTGACGGTGCCCCGGGCATAGCCTGCGGGATTCGGCCGATTGGCTCAAAATCTCACACTCATGCGAGTGTGAAAATTGTGTTTAACTGAAGTGAGGAGGGCGGATTGCGAACGCTGATACCTCCGTAAGGAGGGAACGTTTTGCGCCTGGATGGGCGCTAATTTAGCCTCCCCCGTCACGTTTCCGGGGTTCCCCATATCGGGGAACCCCAGTTCTTACACCAGTACAACATACAGCATTGAAGCTGACAGCTTCGTTCCCCTATCGCTTGCGATAGATCGAACGATCCCAGGCTCTCAATGCCCAAGCTGGCTCGATTTATCGGCCACTCCTCTGTAACTTACTATCAACCCCCAAATCCCCCACTTTTGAAATTCCAAAACATTACCTATTTCTAAACTCGTGTCATGCTGATCAGAGTGTGATTTATCCATTGAACTTATCAATGAAATCACCCTGATTAGAGAAGAATCTTTTTTATAAGATCCTTCTCTCGATTTCATCGGGATCAGGATGACAAAAAATATAATCCCAACTAGAATACCCTTGACATTTATTATAGGCTTTGCTATACTTCTCCTCTTCTCGTCATTCTTGAGGAGATGCACGTTAAAAAGGGAGAGAGAAATTTGTAATAGATTGACCGGGACTATCCGTGTCAGGCATTAGCTTCGGTCCCACAACGAGCTTTGTGGGCCAGAAGCTGATGCTTGCCGGAAGGTTCCGCTAAGAGGATCTCACCTACTTGGTATATTGTTCGACAATATATGAGTATTTGAGCCCTTTCGGCAACGCATCAGCACTATATTAAGACCGAATAATTTTCGGAAGATCGCTTGAACCAAGCGGTGACGGTGTTGCGAAAGGTGACACAATCATCGCTCCGAAAGGAGATAGTGATGTAGCAGTCAGTTGCTCCGGGAACGCCCGAAAAGACGCACACGCCCGAAAAAGCACCCGTTTTTACGGGTGCGCCACCCGAGTCACGACAGTGATATTCACTGCACGGCAAGGGATCAGGCAACATCGGGGAGGCACCAGTCGGCGCCTCCCCACTTTCTATTACAAATAATACGGCACGCAGACTAATGACATCATTCCATCATCGAAATTGCGGTGATTCGAACGATACTGAGGCTAATTGTGCCCAATACAAATCGCGTTTACGCGACTCATCTCACTCCCTTTTTTCATTCGCTCCAAAATCCCCTGATACTTGATACTTTCCCCTTTATACCTTTAAGGCTGAGTAGCCTTGACGAATTCCCTTACCGAGCGTATAATCCCGATACGACATTTACTTGTACGATATTTGATTCGTATCTCATGTAAAATGCTCGCCTATTTTGTATTCTGATGTACTGCACAATGCGGTATGCAGAAGATCTTTGACAAGGTACAGAGGAACATTGAGAGATACCGGAGGGTATTTTCCTTCCCTGCATAAAACACCAGCCAAGACGTTCGGTATACGTGAAAATGCAAAGGTCAAAATGCAAAAGTATGGTCATCCTGAATTGATTTTCAGGATCAACTTAAACTTTTTATCTGAATTTTTGCCTTTTACCTTTTAAAATTTGAATTCACCGTATCACCGTAGGTGTTGGCCGGTGTTTTGTGATGGGGATCGATACGAGCCTCCAACTCACTCCCGAAATCAGTAGAAGTCCCCGTACTCTACGGTTAGAGGAATTCGTGACTCGTCACGAAACATCGGCGCCACTCTCCTAGGTGGAGAGTTCGTGCCCGGAGGGCAATATGACAGGTTCGCTCACTGTCGATAGGAGGTCAATCTTTATGAACGATCCACCCTCGACTGAAGCGCCGTCTGAAGCGATCGCCTAAGAGCTTTTAGTTTGCTCTGCTCAGGCCGATCGTTTCACCGGAGGGTGTAGCATTACACCCTCCACTTACTTTGAATTCTAACCGCGAAGCCCGGTGTGCTGTGACCCCCACTTGCAGGCACACCCGCTTTGCATTCCGGAAGGAAACATCATCCATCCATCCCGATGGTGTTTTCTTCCATCCCGAGTTTGAAGTGGTGGCCTACCTTCTCTCCCCCACCACTTCAGCTCATGCAGGAAGACCTGTTCAACAGGTCTTCCTGCCCTTTTTCATTTTCTCTCACGATACTGCACGACGAGTGCCTCAATCACCTTCACCATTTTGCGGTGAATCGTGCCTGACGCATGTACGCCTGCCATTCGGCAGACACGTTTTGTGTTGTATTCCGGCTCGTTTTTTAACGGCCACTCTGTACCTTGTTTTTTCTATCCCCCCTTCAAGCCTGACTTCTCCCCCTCATTGTCATTCTGAGGTGTCTACCGAAGAATCCCTTCTGTATGAGACCCCTGTCTGCCGGCAGGCAAGGCTTCATCCTTTCAGTCTTCAGGATGACAGATTAGTTGTGGGTCTACTTCTGTGAAAATTCTTGTTTTAACGCACAAAATCCGTGAAAAATATTGAGTAAACGCACGAAGAGCTTTCAGGTATGGTACGACGACAATCGGTATCGAAGCGCGTATGGTGAGGAGTCATACATAGCTCGTTAAATGCCGTTCATCGTTACCTCTTATCGATACGAGCTTCCTAACCGTAAGACACATCTACTAAGATCCTCATCTTCTAGTAACGATATCTCTTCCTAATGATGAGTCTTGACAAGACCTATAGGATATGCTAGTATAACTCAACAATTCTGCCCGGATGGATAAACACCTCAGGGCTGAAGAAGTACTTTAACAATTCAGCTCGAAACACTCACCGCATCCTTTCTGATGCATACATTCCCTATTTATGACCGGAGACAAGAGTCTAACTCAGAGCTATTTTGCGTTCTGAGCAACCGGACTCTTATCTTCTGTCGTAAGTAAGAAGTACATGTCATTCTGAACAACCGTGAAGAATCCCTATATGAGATCCTTCGCTCCGCTCAGGATGACAAATTTCTTTGACCGAGTCATCACGTCAAACGCGACAGGGACTCGATCTGTTTAATCTGGGATTCTGCTCTGCAGAAGTTCTTTAATAAGGCGAATACGTATAAAAGGAGTTCAAAGGGCAAAAGGCAAAAGTCAAAACGCCTAATACAGCCTTAGGGCTGCTTGTGGTGCAAAATGATGGATGCGTGAGAATATTGAGCTTCGTAACAGAGATATCTCATAATCGACAGCGGTTAAGGGGGTATGGTTTCATTCAAATGGATTTGAAACGATACTCTTTATCCGCTGTTGATATACAAAAGTAACTTTTCATTTTTTACTCCCTTCCCTATCATACTTATATCGCCTTACTGTCTACGCCTCATCGGCGTACTGATGAGTCCCGCTTTTAAGCAAGGACGAAACAGTGTTCTTTAACAAGGCATCGAGATCATCTAAACGGCTCAGAGCCGTGTGGTGATCGAAGAGTTAGAAAAATTCAGAATTTTTCTAACCGTTTTAACAGATTAGCCCTTTATGAGCAGATGGTCCCTAAGGGGGGTTGGTTCGGATCCACTTCAGGCATCCGTACGAACCTCTTTAAGGGCCATTTGCCCTTCCCCGCAGCAATGTCGCTCGGTAAAGGAAAGGGTAAAAATGATCTGGAAAATCTTTCGTCATTTTCTTTCCGCCATCATTCGGTGGTGGGAGAAGAAGACCGCGCTGCCAAGCTGGGAGCGTGAGAACGCTCCATTCTACAGCGGATATGATCCGCTAGATCGGTACAGGAGGAAGGAAAATGGGAACTGTTAAAAAATTTCCACTCGACAGAGTCCGTCCGCCGGACTTTTACGCGGAAGATTACCCGCGGGGTCCAGCACGGATAAAACCTATCCCAGGCTCTCTCCCCGAGTTCTCTCCGGGAGACAGGTTCCTCCTCGAGCGTGATGATGAGAGTAATGACCTTTTTGAAGGTCAGACGCTCACCGTCCTACAGGAGTTTCTTAACCTCGTCGTGTACGAGGTCGAGGAGTTTCCTGGTGTAAAGCTCTACCTCGAGAGGTGGGAGTTTGATATGCTCCGCCTCAATCAGGTGATGATCTACCTACCTCCGGCAATCGAGCCGGGGGTGAAGTAGAACAGTAGGCAACTGTGCCTGCTGAACGAAACAAATCCCAAGGAGGGATAAATGATTTTCTTGCTCATTCCGCTGGCTGCCCTCTTCGCGGTGTGGGTCTACTGTGACCTGCATCCGACCCAGGCAGTCATGCCCTGCCGCGTTCGGCGGGCAGACTGGGACCTGGGAGTAAGGCAGAATGCTCTGCTCCCCGAGGGAGCGGTGAATACTGTCATCGGCGAGAGCCGGTGGTACATACGCCCGAAGCGGGCGGACTTCGCCCGCTAATAATCTGTTAATAATGTCTTCGGTGCACCGCACCGCTATCTGATCCGTTTTTGTAATGGATTATGAAGGCATGTCGGTGCTGCCGATAGATGAACTACATAACGTAGTTCCGAGATGCCTTCAATCCCGGCAGGTCTTCGTACCTGCCGGGCTTATCGTCAGCTCAAAGCTGGCCTGATGAGTCCATGCTCAAAACTCTGTCATTCTGAAGCCAACTGCTGAAGAATCTCTATATGAGATCCTTCCCTACGCTCCAGGATAACGAAAATTTGAGCTGAGGACGAAATACGTTCTTCAGAGATGAATTCAACTGAATTCTCCTTTGGAGAAGTTCTTTAAAAGAGAGAAATGATAACGAGGCATCGGCAGCAAGTTCCGCCACCACGGAATTTCCTGCCGATGCTTGGTAAGTCGGTCACCTTCTCCGGTGACTCGGAGAAAAAGGGAGGAACAAAACCATGTTGGTGGATACTTCTATTTTAACCGCTCAATTCAACACTATGCTCGAGAATAACGAGCTAGCTGAGGGCTCCGCCCTCTTCTCGTTCATCGATGAACTTGAGAAGGCGGAGGAAACGCTCCGCGTCAGGAGCATTCACATTCCGTTCCTTCGGGAACGCATGCTGGAGCTCCGAGAAGCAGGAGAGCGCATCTCCGAAGCGTTCGGTGGTGAACTGAGGGATACTCTAGATATCCCCCTGAGTGATATCGACGAATATCCTGATGAAGGAGATGATGACTTGCTGTCGCAAGTCGATGACGTCATCCTCCACGGCAAGCTCGATGAGGCGTACATTCTTCAGAAGAAGATGAACGCCAGAAAGTCGCGCATCAAGGTCGACCTCGACCAACTGGCCAACCAGGACAAAGGCCGAGCGATTATCGAAGAGCTGCTGGCACATGCCCGGGCGTTTTTATCGCGCACGGCAAAGCGCTACGCAGCGTAGAATTTATCTGTGTGCGGTTGTCTCCGGACAGCCGCACACATTCATTTCTCTCATTCTGTTTACGCCTCATCGGCGTACTGATGAGTCCATACTCAAACTCTGTCATTCTGAAGCCAACGGCTGAAGAATCTCTCTACAAGAGGTCCTTCCCTACGCTCCAGGATGACTAGTGAGGAGCTGAGGACGAAACAGAAGTTCTTTGACAAGGCATAGTCGAGGTCGCCTTTGGCGACCGAAGTAACTTTTCAGGAAGTACTTACTATACATTCTAAAAAGTTCCAATTTTTATAAACACCTTCTTTCCTTTTCCCGAGGACGATACAGGTGCCGGTGATTGGGTATCGTGGAAAAATCTTCGTCCACGATGCCTGTTCTCCGGCACACTGGTCCGGGAAATCAAAAGGAGGAAAATCGTGGTTAAGGTTCATGTACTTAACGCGCTTGACGCCATCGATCAATTGGAGGAAGAATTTCTTCTCAACGATGAGGACGAAGCAGCGGCGAGAGAAAGGCTCGAGCGAGAGCTTGAGGAACAAATGGCCGAGGACGTAGTCCAGAAGGCTGTAATAGCCTTCCAAAAGGGATTCACAGTCTCGTGCGATAAGCACGAGAGCAGTGTGTCCCCTGAGGGACGCTTTTCTCTCAATCATCCGGATGAAGATTGCCATCTGTGCAATTGGATTCTGATGAAGTGGAGACAGCGGCAAGACGAAGAAAGAAAGAGGTTTTACGAAAATCGCAACTTTCTTCGCCGAAACGAACTTGACTACTGAGGAGGTCTTCCATGAAGCTTCTTTTCCTTGTACTCTTGTTTGCGTCCACACTCGTCTCCCCCGTTCATGCGGAGGAGTACGCCCGGCCAGGATCGACGAAAGGTCAGGTGACGACTGATATCGTGTCACCTGAAGCCTTTCAGAAAGACATGAACGCTCGCATCACCGGTCGTGGGGAATTCATTTTCCCCGATGGCGCGAACCAAGCAATTTTCGTCGACAAGACATGTACCAGCACGCTGAACATGTCTGTTCCATTCTTTAAGTGGAACGAGGCGTTGGGCGATCATGAAGTACTCGCAATTCACTTCAACTACAAGGTGGAGTTGTATGGCGAGTATCGGAGCGATTACGCTCGAGAGGGATTGTACCTCTATGGCGTATGCGAGGGGGTTTTCAACCTCGCATACGAGTAAAGGAGGAACTGTGCTCTACACTGCAGGATGGGCAATAATTTGGGTCCTTTTGATCCTATTTATTGGCCTCCTACTCCGATTTACTTGGTCTGTGGCGAAAGTTTACGTTGCCATGGGGATGGGGTATCTGAGGCAGATACAATCGCCACCAACATCATACTCCTCCTCTAGCTGGCCAACCACCGTTGCAGAGACGGAAATCGATCAATACCCGGAGGAAGAAGTCATCGACGAAGATCTGTGGGAAGATTTGGGGATAGGCCCTGAAATCGAAGTAACCGGCATCATTCAGATTGCCGATTACGCTAACGACTGGAGTGAAAGGAGACTTACGTGAATGTTCTGAAACTCTTGTTCGATCTCCTCTCCGGAACAGGTGTGTTCCGAAGGGGAATCGAGTATCCGGTGGAAACGCCGATAATACTTGAAAATGGTGAGAAATGGTATGCCTCCGATGAATTCGGAGGAGGCGTCAGTTACTTCTCAAACAACGACCGCAAGGTTGTTTATCCGGGATCAGCTGATCCCGTCTAGCGTTCGCTATAGTGAACAGGAGGCGGTATCGGTGAAGTCACCGGAACCTTTGCTGCTGAATCTTCGCAGCACGACATGCCTTCTGTTCTTCCGATGAAATCGGAACTGATGAGTCCATGCTCATTCCTGTCATTCTGAAGCCAATGGCTGAAGAATCTCTCTAAAAGAGATCCTTCATTACACTCAGGATGACTAGTGAGGAGCTGAGGACGAAAACAAAATCTGTCATTCTGATCCTGATAAAATCGGGAGAAGAATCTCTACATGAGATCCTTCCCTAATCAGGGTGATTTCATTGATATGTTCAATGGATAAATCACACTCTGTTCAGGATGACAAAGTTCTTTAAAATAGAAAAGTATTCGGTGCCGGCAGGAGCGCACTGTACAACGGTAGACGAGAGATTAAATCGCACGAGGTATTTATTTTTTGGGCAGGAAAATAAATTTGATACTTTTGCCTTTTGATTTTTAACGTTTGCACTTGTTATGGTACGCTCCTGTCGGCATTCGAGCGCTGACACGAGCTTTCTTCGGAGGTATAGATGCTGGAAGCATTGAAGCTTCTGGTCTTAGGACTCATCGCTTTCGGGATTTTGGCATTGCTGATCGTCTATGTCATTGTCCCGATTCTCAGTCGTTGCATCGATTTCGATGACCCAGATGACTGGAGTGAGATCCGCTAGTGAAAGGAGCGCAGCGGTCATGCTTCGTCGGTTCTTCCACGAAATCGTGGAGACATTCGTGCGGGTTTACCTCGCAACCCATCCTGAGATCACGCTAGATCCGGAATGGGAAGACACTCGTCCTGCCGAAACAGGCAGGAGAAAGGAACAGCTCCATGGCGGAAAAAGCTAAGACGATTGTCGGACTCGTGGGAATCATCGTCATTCTGGCGGTTGTTGCCATGTTAACGTTTCTCGGTTGGTGCACGGAAGTGTCCATCGAGGACGCTCAGTCGCTGTAAGGAGTGAACCATATGCATCTTGTCCTTGACCAAGACATCGAGGCCATTGTGGCCGTCACCAATGAGGATCCTGAAATCAGGGCTCGTGTAGGTGAAACAGGCAGGCTCCTGGCCGGAGGGGAGCTCTATGAGGTTTCCTCCTACGACGACTGGAGCATTTGTGCTCGTTATATCACACCCGGACGTGAACTTCGGTCTGGTCGGAATATTCCGATCAATACCATCGTGTACGTTTCTGCCGAAACCCTTGCTTCAGCTACTACAGCCTTCAGGTTCATAGAATGAAAATTCTAATTGCAATCCTAGGCTGGAAAGGTGGAGCAGGCCATTTTATCTTCATTCTACTCTTCTTTCTAGTGTACGCACTGTAAGACGAGTCAGAGTGAACCAAAGGGGGTACCCGTCGGGTACCCCCTTTTCTCATACAATTCAGCCTCGATTATTATAAAACGAAATAATTAAGGTGCTTGCGCTCGCTACATGGCTCTGACCCATTAAAGCGAGCTTGACATATCCTATAATATTTGATATAATACAC
>CAZOHC010000007.1:0-41747 GCA_964579845.1 uncultured Gammaproteobacteria bacterium
AATTACCTTTCTTTAACACCTTCTGGATCCTCACAAGGAAGATATTCGATATTATATCGAGGATATTTAATAGAAATAATTTCTAATTTCTAATTCTCAATTCTCAATTCTCTCAATTATATCGTCGGGGCAACGACGACCGGGGTAGACTCTGGCGCATCAGTCGGCTCTACAACAGGCTGTGTCGGTATTACAGGCGTCTGTGTCGGTTGTTCAGGAACCTCAGTCGGTTCAGGTGTAGCTGTTGCTTCAGGTTCAGGTGTTGGTGTCACTTCTTCTGTCGGGCGGGGAATATCGCAGTTTTCTGTCGGTAATGTTCCTGCCAGGAAATATTCTGTATACGCGGAGCTCGTCGCAAAATTCACCTTGAGACCTCGACTTCGACAGACCGTTTCACTGACGATTCCGAGCGGTCTTTGGAATCTCTCAACGGGTGTTCCGCTTAGGAATCGTTCCATAAGTAGACGCCAGATAGGTGCCGCACCGGATGATCCTGCGACCCTGCTCATCGGCGTATTATCATTATTACCGAGCCACACACCGACGACGAGACTTGGCGTATAGCCGATGGTGAGAGAATCACGGTAATCATCAGTTGTTCCTGTTTTTACTGCTGCCGGACGGGATAGTGTGAGTGAATTACCGAAAACTTCAGCTCTGGCTGCATTATCTGAGAGGATAGATGAGATCAGAAACGCGATAGTACTGTCCATAACGGTTTTTCTCTCAGGTTTATGGGTATAGATGACCCGGTCGTGTTTTTACGTTATTTAAACAATTTTGACTTGCTCTGTAAGCACACCGTTGTTTGCAAAAACGCCATATGCCCTTGTCATCTCTATGAGCGGCACGCCGCCGGCACCGAGGACCAGCGCAAGACCGTAATCACCGTCTTTATTCAGCGTTGTTATTCCTAAATCTTCAGCAAAATCTAGTGTGGCAGGAATTCCTACTTTCTCCTGTACCAGCAGTGCCGGGATATTGAGCGAGTTCGCCAGTGCAAAACGAACTAATACATCACCTCGAAAACGATTATCGTAGTTCTGTGGTTTATAGCCACCGGGAAATGTTATTTCTTTATCTTCAAGAACCGTCGCAGGTGTTATCAAACGCTCATCAAGTGCCTTTGCATAAACAATCGGTTTAAATGATGACCCGGGTTGTCTCGGGCGGATAGCCATATTAATTTTCCCGTTTGTCTCATTGAACCAGTTGTGACTTCCGACCAATGCTTTAATCTCGCCGTTTCTCGGATCCAGAACTACAGCCGCACCGTTTGTGACATCGCTTGCAGCCAGACGATTTACCTGGTTGCGTACTGTTGTTGCAGCATATGCCTGCCAATCCAGATCGATAGTTGTTTTTACTTTATACCCTGAATTCGCGATGCTTTGCTCACCATACCGTTTGATAAGCTCGTCTTTGACCATCAACGCAAAGTGAGGAGCCTGAACGGTCGCATCTTCAACTTGTTCTGCGAAGGTCAATGTCTGACTTTCTGCTTCTTCACGTTCTGAAGCAGTTATATAACCCTGCTGCTCCATCAGTGAGAGTACGATCCGTTGCCTCTCATATGCCCGCTCTCGATTTCCCGAAACAGGGGAAAGAGCGGAAGGAGCAGGAAGAATAGCAGTTAAAAGAGCACTTTCAGCAAGTGTTATTTCAGTGGAGTTTTCTCCGAAATATGTTTCGGCTGCTTCTTGCACACCGAATGCACCTTCACCGAAGTAAACGGTATTGAGATACATTTCCAGGATATCTTCTTTTGAAAATCGCCGTTCAATCTCAAGAGCCAGAATAACTTCCTGATATTTTCTCAAAAAATTCTTATCCTGCGTGAGAAGGGTGTTTTTTACCAGCTGCTGCGAGATTGTTGATCCCCCCTGAGCAAGTCGCTCTTCTCTGAAGTTCGCGAGGATTGCACGACCGATTCCCTCGATTGAGAAACCCGGATGATTGTAGAAATCACGATCTTCAGCTGCGATGACTGCCTGCTGCATAGTCTTTGGTATCGCATCAAGCGGTACTGTCTTGCGGGTCCGACCGCCGTAGAGAGTGAAAAATTGCTTATCGTTCCGATCATAGAGAATCACACCTGCGTTTTTTCTGTTTATAATTTTTTCTTTACTCGTTAAATCACGAACGAACCATGCATAAGTTACAGGAGGAATAATGATGAGAATAACGAGTCCGACTAAAAACACTAATAGTATCGGCTTCTTAAACGTGATAAAAAGTTCATGAATGACAGTTTTAATCATTGCAGGGTTTTGACGGATCTTCTTGAGATCATTTTTTAGAGAGGTAAATGAGTAGTGCTTTATTCTATCAAACTTTGCCATATAAAAACAGTATAGAGAATCACGAATAAAGTAGAAAGAGGGAATAAAACTCAAACAAGGTAGATCTGGCAAAGGGTTGCATGGGTATGCTAAAATTAGCGTATGGGAAATTATATTAAAACCATCTTACTTCTCGGTGTTCTGAGCGCGATCCTGATCTTCCTCGGTCGTTTAATCGGTGGTGTGGGGGGAATGTACATGGCATTGATTATCGCACTGGTGATGAACGGTGTGTCGTATTTTTTCTCTGATCAGATTGCACTGAAAATGAGCGGTGCGAAACCGCTTGAGAGAACGAAGTATCCTGAGTTATATACGATGGTTGAAGAGTTGAGCCGTCGGATGCAGATACCGATGCCGAAACTGTACATCACTCCTGCCAGACAGGCAAATGCCTTCGCGACCGGTCGTAATCCTGAAAACTCATCAGTTGCCGTTACCGAGGGGATACTGCAAGTATTGTCAAAAGAAGAATTAAAAGGTGTGCTGGCTCATGAGTTAGGTCATGTGAAAAACCGTGATATCCTCATTGCGACGGTTGCTGCGGTGCTCGCAAGTGCGATTTCGTTTATGGGAAATATGGTACTGTTCTCATCCGGTCGTAACGATGAAGATAGCGGCGGCGGTATCATCGCTCTGGTCGCAGCTATTCTCGTTCCGATCGGTGCATCACTCGTACAGATGGCAGTATCAAGAGATCGGGAATTCAGTGCGGACGCTACCGGAGCCAAAGTAATCGGTCACGGTAACACGCTTGCTGATGCGTTGCTCGCGATTTCTGACTCGACGACGAAAGCACCGATAAAATCAAATCCGGCAATGTCGTCTCTCTATATCGCAAATCCATTCGGGGCGAAGGGAAGTAATATCGTCAATCTTTTTTCCACGCACCCTCCTGTTGAGGAAAGGGTCAAAAGGCTCCGAGCGATGCGGTAAAATCTACTTGCTACTTGCTAGTTTATGGTCTCCAGCCTTCATAGGCATAGAAATTTCCTGAGGATTCGACACAGACGAATGGTGTATCCCGTCTCATATTTTCTGCATGACCGGGTGAATTAATCCAGAGCTTCACGACTTTTTTATAGTCAGATGTCATAGCAATATTTTCTGTAACCTGGCTGTAGTCAGGATAGGGAAGGGTGTTCTTCGCAATCCTATCGCGAAATCCGTCATGATTAAATGATGACATGATCTCTTTTGCTCGGACTTTGGCAAATGCACATGTATATCGATCAGTTTTTACTTCCTGAAGTCCATGTGATTTTCGGTATTCATTGATCGCTTTCATGATGTATGTTTGCTTTGTATCTTCTGTCTGCTGTGTATTGTTCGTTGTCGGTTGTGGCTTTGTACTGGGTTGAGGTGTGGGTGTAATCTTTTTCACCTCGGTAGTTGTCGGAGTAACAGTGGGTTTTTTCGTCGGAGAAACACGATTCGGTAATTCTGTCCTGATTGCTTCATGGTTCGACTGCCGTTCATTTCGGTCGTGAGTTATTTCATTCAGTTTCTTTTCTCTTGCTTCGTTGATTTCTTCTCTTCGATCTAATCTTTCTTGTAGTGCTTCCTGTCTTTGGTGTTTGATCTCAGCTTTTATATCAGTTCTCAATTTCTGTTCCTCTGTAATCGGGATCTCTTTTGTCGAGGGAAAAAGTTTTTGGGGGACACCGGAGGCTGCAAAAGCACTGAGGGGGAGGAGAATTGAGAGTACGAGGGTTAGAACTGAGAAGATAGCTATGGATGTCGCAGGCTTCATATGCAGCGTTAGAGTGGCCACTATAACACTGCATAGCAAAACGTGTCAACTGATACGTAGAGTATCTTTCCGTACCTTTACTATTCTTTCTCGACGGTAATCGTACATTCCGTAAGCAGTGCAGCAATAGCTCCGACTGCTGCCAGCGTCGGTGCGAACACAGCGCCGACCACACCGATACTGAGCGGGAGAACGATAAGTTCTTTGCCGTCTTTATCTTTGATGGTAATTCGTCGTGCGTTTCCTTCGCTGATAATTTCTTTTACTTTATTAACGAGGTCTTCGCCACGCACGTGGAATGATTCTTCTTTTTTTTCAGCCATACATTATCACCTGCCTTATCATCGTAACTTAGTGTAGCACACCATGTGCTTAATATGAACATGCAAACTCATTTTAATAAGTGAATTCAGTGCGCAGAAAGATATTTACCGAACTTTTCAAAGTGTGATTTTTGCTCTATATTTTTCCTGAAGTCCATGAATTCCTCGTTATTCATATCTGCCATAGTTTTTTTCTCAAATTCAGGGATAAAAACGAGCGCCAGCTCTGACCAATGTTTATCATGCATGACTCCTGATGGTTTCAGTGCGAGTGTTCCTTTGACAGTGCTGATAAAAAGCTTCGGCTTCATGCCCGCTCGGTCGACATACGCTAATACTTCACGGAACTCGCATGTCCGTGATTTTCCTTCCGTAAGCTTCAAGAGTCCTTCTATCCCGATTGACTGTAGGACAGGCTTTACATACATCATCGGAAAGCCGTTCAGACTATGAATGAAAAACCCTGCGTCCATGGCGATGACCGGCTTTCTGAGTTCATGAAAAGCAAACTGAACTTTATGTGTAGCAATCGTTTCTAACGAACTTTGTGACTCTGGCAGCTCCATATCTGCCTGGTTGACTGTAATATCGTATTTTTTCAATACCCGCTGAGCTGAAGTAAACTTTCCTTTACTGGTTGTCGCGAAGGTTATGGTTTTCATGCGTAAATGCGGAGAAGGAGGGATTCGAACCCTCGATACCTTGCGGTATGGCGGTTTAGTAAACCGCTGCACTAGGCCACTATGCGACTTCTCCTTGATTTTTAAAGTAAATTATAGATAGTGAAGTCGTCCTGTGAAGGGCGAACTTCTCCTACCATTGAGCGTAGACGTGAAGTCGTCCTGTGAAGGGCGAACTTCGTCTAGCATTATATCGTTTTTTATCCTGATTATACAAATAACATAAGCTAAATAGTCAGTGTTCTCTTGGAATTAGGTCCCTAATTTGAAGTAATCCTCAGATCATTTTTAAAGTTCTCTTTCTCTATACATATATACATGAATCTGGGCGACGGTTTCTGTCTCTTCAGCTCCGAGGACAGCTGTCGGGTCGATATCGTGGCAGATTTGTAGAACTTTTTCCGGATTGTAAAAAAATAAGTCACTATCCGGTTCAGGATCTTTATCTGTCAGGACATTAAAGGTGAGTCCGACACTCGTCATTTCCCACATCTTGCGAATCATCGCTTCCAGAAAATCGTAATTATTCACAGAAAGTTTTATGGTTAAAGCACCTGAACAAAACGCATAATCAAATGTATGATTCAGCTCTAATCTGAGCAGGTCACCGTTGATAAATGTTTCATCAGGATAGTTTTTCCGAGCTTGTTTGAGTGATGGCTCATAGATGTCGATTCCGACATAGTGGCTGATTCCTTTTTCTCTGAGAAAAATAGATAAGTCACCTGTTCCGCATCCGACGTCCAGGACACTTTTTCCGTTGAGCGGTATACCTGTCATTTCCTCGATTCTGGTGAGCGCTTGAAAGTTGTAAAGCTGGTTTCCGTCATTCCAGCCATTATCCATTTTAAACGTATTAATATACAGATCATATATTTTGGTGTTTCGTTTTATATCTTCTTTTGGAAACGTTTTTAGCTTTGCCATGTGTAGTATTATACTAAAATTCTTACGCAGTATTTGCATAGCTATGGTACAGTGTACCTATGAGCAATCTGAAGAATAAACCGGATTCGTATTGGAAAGAAAGATTAACTCCTGAGCAGTACCATATTACCAGAGAGCAGGGGACAGAGGCGCCGTACACCGGCACGTATCTGCATAATCATGAGAGAGGGATGTATACCTGTGTCAACTGCGGGCAGGAGTTATTTTCATCTGATACAAAGTTCGAATCCGGTTCGGGGTGGCCGTCATTTGATGATCCGGTCAATAGGGAGCATGTTGAGTTGCGGGAAGATGATACCGGAGGAATCATAAGGACTGAGGTCGTTTGTCGAAATTGCGGAGCACATTTAGGTCATCTTTTTGATGATGGACCGAAAGAGACGACAGGAATGCGGTACTGTATTAACTCAGCTGCGTTACAATTTCAAAAATCTTAGAGATGAAGACTCTTCATAAATTCTTGTACTGCACTGACCGGGATAGCAAAGCCTAAATTCTCACCACCCTTAACGATCGCTGTGTTAATCCCGATGACTTCACCTCTGGTATTCAGGAGCGGTCCGCCGCTATTTCCCGGATTGATCGCTGCATCTGTCTGAATAATATTCTCATACCCCGGAGGAAAGCTACTCGAAAGATCTCGACCGAGTCCTGAGACAACGCCTGTCGTTACCGTATTCGGAAGTTCACCGAATGGTGTTCCGATAGCAATAACTTGCTCCCCAAGCCTCAGATTGTCAGCCGTACCGAGCGGTAGATTCGGATAACTGGTAGCATCTGTTTGAAGAATAGCTAAGTCAGTTTTCGAATCGAGGTAGACTTTTTTTACCGGATACTTTTTTCCGTTAACGACAACGGCATAGGCTAATGTATCATTCTCAACCACATGCCTGTTCGTTAAAATATAACCTTGTTTCGAAAGTATAAAACCGGATCCGATTTCCTCTTCTTCTAATCTGACCTCTCCTTCGCCGAAAGATACTCTTCCTGTTGCAGCGATTGATACGACAGAAGGAAGAGATTGCTCGACAATATCTGCAACGCCTGCACCAACCGTTTCGTCTCGGTAAAACGGTGAACCGCCGGTTTGAGGTTCGAGAGCCATAATGCTTCGGACATCGGGTATACCTTCAGGAAATCGATATGCGTACTGAGTTCCGGCAAAAAACGTTAATAATGTTATGATGAGGGATAAAAAGACAGTACGATAGCTTGGTGTATGTTTCCGCCTTCCGAATTCCTGATAGGTGATGATCGGTTGATTATGGTTCTGAGCCAACGTCGGTGTGTTCATAGTGTTACTTATCTTACAAACGAAATAGCAGAAGTCAGACATAAATACGTAAATATTCAGTAACAGGACGGTTCTTCCCGGATTCTTACAAAACTTGACTCTCTCTTTTACGAAGAAACTCTATGATGAACTCCATGGACGATAAGCAAAAGAAGATAAATGATCTGGATGACTCAATGGCTACGCACATTCCCGATCAACCTGATGATATACCTGTCGCCGGGTCAGGGGAGGAAACTGCGTCTGGAACTGCACCCGCTCCCGGATCAGATGATGACGTCGGTGAGATGATGAGGCAGTATACGGGTAATGATCCGGATCCTGATATGAACAATCCCCAGGAATTAGGTATTGCAGACGAGATCGATGAAGATGAAGAAGACATTAGATCTTC
Source organism: uncultured Gammaproteobacteria bacterium (assembly GCA_964579845.1). GTDB lineage: Bacteria > Patescibacteriota > Microgenomatia > Levybacterales > UBA12049 > CAZOHC01. The sequence goes on from CAZOHC010000007.1 coordinate 7,735, forward strand.
ATGAACAGCCCCGGAAAAACGCAATACTCCTCTTTGGTTCATAGAAGTAGCAGACTTCACGATGATATTCAACCATCAGACCTTCATCGCCGCTTTATACCGTCGCTGAAAATTCTGTTATAATCGGGCTCATAGCTTCAGCCTGCTGTACATTGGAATTATGAATGTAAAACGATTTTCCTCTCCGATTCTCAGAAAAGCATGGATTCCTTATTTCATCTTAATTTTTACCCTGCTTATTTCAGTGGTGACTATGTACTTTGCAGGACGGGAGACGAAGAAGAACGATGGACTCCGTTTTGAAGGGACAGTTGAGAGATTGCAGTTCGAGATCGTGGGACAGTTGAGTTCTTATATTACTCTCCTTGAAGGCACCTCCGGTTTGTTTGCGGCATCTGAAACAGTGACATCTGAAGAGTTTGCATTTTATGTCGACAGATTGAAACTTGCGCAGCGGTACCCGGCGATACAAGGTATTGGATTTCTGGAATTGGTTCCTGCTGAACAGAAAGAAGCATTTCGAATGCGGATTCAGCAGGAAGGTGGGGAAATGGCTGATTTTACTGTGTGGCCGGAAAGCAACCTCCCTGTCAGTACTCCGATTACTTACATTCAGCCGATGAATGAACAGAATGCCGGCACTTTGGGATTTGATATGGGCACTGAATCAGTGCGACGAAAAACAATGGAAGCAGCAGCAAGGAGAGGAGAAGCCACGATGTCTGAACGAGTCTCACTCATGCAGGACGATATGACAGCGACACGAGCAGGCTTCCTCATTTTTTTACCGATCTTAAATAATGAAGAGTTAACAGGATTTATTTACAGTCCCTTTCATACGGATGATTTCCTTCAGGAAGTTATCGGCAATGAGAAATCTCCGCAGATTGATTTTCGTGTTTATGACGGTGAGATCAGTCCTGATAATTTACTGCATGATTCTCGAAATTTCGGTCCGTTTACGCCTCCTTCCTATGCACCGAGATTTTATGCTACGAGAACCGTCAGTGTGGCAGGGCACGAATGGACGATCGAATATACGACAAACCAAGCTTTCGACGAGGTATCGGATATGTGGCTTGTTCCGTTTGTCCTTATCTTCGGTTTGTTAACGAGTGGCGTGCTTTTCAGCTTAAGTAAGGCTCAGTATGAGGCAGGGAGGAAGGCTGAGATATCAGAAGGGAGATTACAGTACATCGCAGAGGCAGGGAAAGTGTTAGCCTCATCGCTTGATTATAAAAAAACGCTGAAAACAGTTGCACAGATGGGAGTGCCGATGCTAGGAGATTGGTGTCTGGTTGACAGCAGAATAGGAAATACCATTGAACGGATCGCTATCGCGCATCAAGATCCGGAAAAAGTATCCTGGGCGAAACGATACTATAAGGAAGATACCCTTCATCTGCATAAAAACTCAGGGCTTCTTCAGGTAATTAAAACCGGCAAGCCTGCCCTATACTCAGTCTTCCACGAGAAAGAGAACAATTCTTCATTCGGTGCTGAGATAGATTTTATGAAGGCAAAAAACTGGCGAGTGGTGTCTTTGATGATTGTGCCTCTCAGAGTGCATAAGCATGTCTTCGGTGCGATGACGTATATATCTACTGACTCAAGCAGAAAATACACCGAAGCAGATCTCGCTGTAGCAGAGGAAATAGCATCCCGAGCGGCAATGGCTATTGAACATGCCAGATTGTTTGCAGGATCGGAACAGGCAGTTAAATTACGGGATGAGTTTATCTCGGTTGCTTCACACGAACTGAAAACCCCTGTTACCAGTATGAAGATGTATATCCAGGTCGTTCAGCGGCAGCTTCAAAAAGCAGGAGAAGAACAGCTGAGTCAGTCGATGAGCAAAATTGACACACAGATCGATAAGATGACGATGCTTATTCAGGATTTATTAAATGTCTCCAGAATCCAGATCGGGCGACTGGATTTTCATGATGAATGGTTCGATATCAATCAAACCGTCAGTAACATTGTTGAAAGTGTTCGTCCGACGGCTGAAAAACATACGATTATCGTTCATGGGAAAATAAAGAAGAAGGTATACGGAGATGAAGATCGTATCGAACAGGTAATAATAAATCTGCTTTCAAATGCGATAAAATATTCACCGGATGCTGATACGGTTGAAGTACATTTATCTGATGAGAAAGATCACATATTAGTGAAAGTACGGGATTACGGTATCGGTATTGATGAACGTCACATCAAAAAAATATTTCATCGATTTTATCGAGTCTCAGACCTTGACGGTAAAACATTCTCAGGGCTCGGCATCGGATTATTTATTTCCCATGAAATTATTGATCGACATGGAGGAAAATTAACGGTAGAGAGTAAAAAAGGCGAAGGGTCTGTTTTCGGGTTTACGTTACCGAAACGCAGACTTAAAAAGAAAAAAAGGAATAAAAAATCCGCATAACATTTTCCCGCAAAATCTTTCTCTGCTAGGTGTTTGCATTACAAAAGTATATCTCATACTATAATAAATCATGAAACAGAAAGAAGCCTTGGACTTACTGCAGATGGGGCATAGTGTCTTTTTGACTGGTGCAGCAGGGAGCGGAAAAACTCATCTACTAAATCAATATATTGCATACCTGCGAGCGAACATGATTCCTGTCGGCATTACTGCATCAACCGGTATCGCCGCGACGCACATGGGGGGAACGACTATCCATAGTTGGTCAGGGATGGGTATTCGGGACACGCTCAGCGAGAAAGATATCCGTGATTTATTCCTCAGATCATATCTACGGACGAGGTTCTCAAAAACAAAAGTTTTGATCATTGATGAGATTTCCATGCTTCATGCATATCAGCTTGACCTAGTCGACACCATACTCAGGACCTTTCATGGTAATACCATACCGTTCGGCGGTTTACAGGTGGTTATGTGTGGTGATTTTTATCAGCTGCCGCCTGTTACGAAAGGACAGGAACGTCCGAATTTTGTGACAGAGTCAGACGTTTGGCAGGAGATGAACCCGGTAGTTTGCTATTTGGATGAACAATTTCGCCAGGATGATCGAGCATTTTTACGAGTTCTGAATGATATCCGGAATAATGAAGTCAGTGAAATGACTGTAGAATCGCTTTCAGAGAGATTACAGAAAGAAGTCAATGGGTATGCGAAACCTACCAAGCTATTTACCCACAATGCAGATGTTGATGCAATTAATGCAGTTCAGCTTGAAACATTGGAAGACGAGGGAGAACTGTATAGTATGAGCTGGTATGGAAATTTTAATTTGGTTGAGGTATTGAAGAAGAGTTGTCTGGCGCCTGATGAGCTGATATTGAAAAAAGGAGCACAAGTGATGTTTGTAAAAAATAACTATGAAGTAGGGTATGTGAACGGAACGTTAGGAGAAGTAATCGGTTTTAGTGACAGCACAGATCCCGGAGGACAGATGCTGCCTGTCGTTCGAACGTTTGACGGTAACGAGCTAACCGTAACGCCTGTCAGCTGGGAAGTAAAAGAAGATAATAAAGTACTTGCGGGTATAACCCAAATCCCGCTGCGGCTTGCATGGGCGATAACTGTCCATAAATCGCAAGGCATGAGTTTGGACGCTGCAGAGGTTGATCTCTCGAGGTCTTTCACGCCTGGTATGGGATATGTTGCGCTTTCAAGAGTCAGATCACTTTCAGGGCTCAAGCTCATGGGGATGAATCACATGTCTTTGCAGATTAATGAAGCGGTTGCTGAATCTGACCGGAGGTTTCGGAAGCGTTCAGATGAAATGGTACTGGCTCTGATGCAGATGGGACAGGACAACATTGCACAGAAGAAAGATTTAACTTTAAAGGATCTCAAGGGAAGTTAGAGATGATGGACTACAGTACCGGAGATGAATTCTCCGGTACTGTAGTAAAGATGATTACGATACGTGACTGGCCGTTTTTAAACGGGTTTGAAGCGCGTTGTTTATCTCCGCCTGAATGCGGGAAACCTCGTTTTTATAGGAGAAGCGACAGTATCCCAGTTTCTGGTAATACGCCACTTCACGCTCATCATACCCACGTATATCCGGCGGTGCTAGGATAATGATCGTCTCACTTCTCATTCCTTTAGGAATGAAGTACGCTTTCTCAAAGCATTCCTGGTTGTGGTGCTGGATGACGAATAGGTCAAAATCAACCTCAAGCGTCAGAGCCGTAAATACCTCTCCGAAATTTTCCGGCTGTAGGACAACCTCAACAGCCGTTCCTTCCGGGTAAAACGGTTTGCCGATCGGGATCCATCGGTTTTTGTGCAGCAGTTCATCAGCCGGACGTTTTACCTCGGGATGAACAGTGAAAGGAGTGACCGGCTTCATAGAGCTGAGAAACCCGGTAAAACCGGCCCCCAGCCATCCGACGGCCATCCCACGCACCAACTGATCGTCTTCTCTGAGGTCGACGTTCATCGTAATCTCCTTTTGTAACGTGCAAATAGGTTATCTTTCTGATATCGGGATAACCTTCAATCGCCGTGACATTATAGAATATCCAGAATGCAATATCAAACTATGAGATAATCATGGGATACGTGCAATGATAAGATTATTTCTCTTTGATACAGTACTGCGTTGTTGTTGATGAAGCAAAGAGATAATTAATCTCCGGACAGATGAGATATGAAGCCATTCGGAACGGGACATTTTGCTCCGTCAATATCGTATAGGTAGAATAAAATTGTTGCGCCTTTACCTCATAGAGATTACCTGATGTTCTCATCGTATGGAACTGTTTATTACTTTCGACTGTATCAGTATAGTTTTTATGGAACACAGCAGCACCATAAAGTCCTACGTTCAACGTGATGCATGAAAATAGCGTTAGGCAGATCAGTTTTACATATCGGTGCCGGAATGTCACATACAGAGGTATTAACAGTAAAAACGGTATCAGTTGCAGATAACTCACATATCTGAGTAAGTTCGGTGTCGGTGCAGTGAGTGAAATTCCGACTACGATGAGAAAAGAAAATATACTCGTATAAACTGCGTATCGTTCTTGTTTTGTCTCGGCTCTTATATAGAGGAAGAGGGTAAGGAGAAGCGCACTTGTAATTATACCTGAAAATAGCGGACCGCCACTCCCGACACGGTTATTATACAGTGCTGCGCTGTTTGAAAGCTCTTCCATACTGAAAGTAAACGGGATTTTAAGCTCGGCTACGTTTTCTTTATTCCGAGGATCGCCGCTTTCTAGCGGTTGAGATTTTGAGAAGATGCCGTAGAAAAGTAATGTTATCCTATTTTCATTTTGTATGTTAAGCGGAGCATTATTGTAGGTAACACTTCCCATCAGATCATCAATGTTCGTCGGAAAAAAAAGCGATCCATGTGCCAGCTGATTCCGTGCGTATGGCAGGTAGGCAAAGATGAGTGATGTTACGATGAGCAGTACAAGTGAGACTTTCCAGATACGAGTAAAAACGTACTCACGGTTTAAAAATCTATTTATGATGACCAAAGTAAACAGTAGTGCCAACATCAGTGCAATCGGCAAATGACTGAATTTCGTGCTGACCAGTAGTAGTTCAGCCATGATAAATGTAGCTATTGCCCAGGAATGTTTGTGTGAAACACAGAGGAGAATGATTGAGGAAGCAGCGATGATGACTAATTGATACCCGAATCCGTCTCCCATGAAGGTTAAGGCCTGAGTCAAAAAAACGGGCTGAAGGATTATGAGTGACGATAGGAAGGCTGCTACTACTCTCCCGATCTTTATCTTTCGTAACAGGCTGTATGTAATAGTTCCCGAGACAAGTAATATCGCTATGTTTACTATTTTTGCAGTATTAATTTTACCCGTCAGTGAGTAGATACTTGCTTGAATTTCCCAGAGCGCAGATGGGTAGCTTTCAGCAAAAACCTGGCTCGGAAGATGCTGAGGAAAATTAATGTAAGGTTCGTACACAGGATTCCAATTATTTCCCAGAGCGATGACAGCTGATTGATGATACCCTTGGCCGTCCCAGCTTGTATCGAAGGTGAAGGAAAGCAGGTAAGCGACGCCTGCAAGTAAGAAAGAAGCCAGTATAAAAAAACTAAGCGGCAGAAACACTGTTATTTTTTTCTTATCAATATACGTTAATGAATAGTAGCTGCCGACTAGTGCTACATACAGAAGAAACGAGAAAATAAGTGTCATCGGGTGTATCGAAATACCCGCAAAGAAGTTACTACGAATATAAATGATTTCAAATATAAAAAATCCTAAAAACAGTACCAGAAATTGCTCTAACCTGGACATATAAAAAAATATTATACAGCAGTTTTCAGCGAAAATATGGCTTCCGGAACTTTCATACAAACTTCCCACAAACTTCCCACAAATCTCCGACATTTAGTTCGCTAGAGTAGGATTTCCGTTATGATGTATGTGGAGCAGTAATCTTGTCTTGGATAAATATCAGTATGTTCGAATGAATCCGTACCTAATTCGTTTCATCGGGTTATTAGGAATTATTGCTACGCTCTTTATGGGTATCGGATTGTGGTATTATCTGAGCCTCAGTTGGGTATATTTGCTTCTATTCGGACCAGGAATTGCCGTCTTTCTCCTCAATAAAATATTACGATACGCACTGCAAACATTCTATCCGAAGTTTAATATACAACGTCATGAAAAATTTATTGCTGATTTTTGGTCATGTCGTAGAGAGGAACCGTCTGTTGATGTTTTTTTGCCGTGGGCGGGAGAAGATCTGTCGATTCATGAAGAAGTGGTTCGTGCTGTTTCGGAACTTAACTATCGAAATATACGTGTGTATATGCTTGATGATATCGGAAGCGATGACCATCAAAAACTGGCAGAAAGATATGGTTTCACGTATTTGTCCAGACCGAATAAAGGCGAGTATAAAAAGTCAGGCAACCTTCAGTACGGTTACGAGCATTCAAGCGGAAAATATGTCTTTGTCCTTGATGCCGATTTTATTCCGACTCAGAATTCATTACGTGACCTTATTCCGTATATAGATAGCGCGGATGAGATCGGCATTTTGCAGACTCCTCAGTATTTTGAACAGACGAAAGACGTTCATACCCGTTCGAAGATCGAATTCGGGGGAGGTAATATTGTTGAAGATTTTTATCGTATTATTCAACCGTCACGGGATGAATTTAAAGCTGCGATGTGTGTGGGAACGAGTGCAATCTACCGAAGAAGTGCAATTCTTAAGCTCGAGGGCACGCCGAAAGTTCACGCCAGTGAAGACCTTGCGACAGGACTTTTGATTACAAAACATGGGTACTATGTGAAGTATCTGCCTTTGATTTCCAGTATGGGCAAAAGTCCTGAAACATACCAAGGGTATTTTAAACAGCATATGCGCTGGTGTAGCGGTAACCTGATTTTCGCGAGATACTGGCCGGGAGCTTATATGAATCTCGTGGCAAGAATTATCTATATAACGAATCCACTGTACTATTTATCCGAAGCTCTGACAGTAATATTTGCGTTTCAGTTTTTGGTGCTACTTTATTTCCATGCTGATACACTTTCGCTCTACCATACTCTTTATTTCTTACCATATATAGTATTAAGTAAGGTCATCATTCCGTTTACGAAGTCGAATAAGAATAAGCCGGGAACAAAGCTTGCCGCACTGAGTAACGTCTATACGTACTTTTATACCTATATTCATATGATCGTTCGAGGCGTGCCTAACTGGCACCCGACCGGAGTGAAGATCAGTAACCTGCATGGTGACTTCGTACAGGCGATGAGTATGGGTGTGGGAATATCTTCTTTGTTTATACTTCTATTTCTCTTCGTTATCTTTTCAAGACCTGAGATTTTCGGTAACTATCACACCTATATGGTACTTGGGTGGGCGCTTTATTCAGTTTTCTGGCATACGCTCTTTCTTCACTCTGTCTGGTCATACATTCGTCCGCTCAAGTCTGTCCATCTCGTGTCACAAGTCGATAAAGCATATCTATATGTCAGATCTCACAGTATAATCGTGCTTTTCATAACGCTTATCGGGTCTACGTTCTTTCATGCGGTAATCACTCTCTTAAACCCCAGTACACCGACTCGGGTTGCATATCAAAGTATGGTTGCTTCTGTCGTGGATACATCTGAAATTATTGCATTTCCTATTCCTGAAACATCGTATCTCGTCAGTGAAGCCAGTGCAAAAAATGCAGACGGAACCGAAAATCAGTCTCAAGGTGCATATACGTTTACTGCTGAAAGAGGGGATAGTCTCATTAAACTCGCACGTACAGCGGTGCAGAACTACTTAGCTGATAAACCTTACGATCTTAATCAGCGTCAGCTTGAGTACTCAAGCGTATACCTCGCGATGAATAGTAAAGAGAACTCCACTTTGAAGGTCGGCGAAGAGGTGTCATTTGAAGAAGAAGTCGTGGTTGATTCAGTAAATAAAACATTAGAAAAAAATTCAATCGTTAATCGGTAGCATGTTACGGGTAGTCACTTTTATAAAGGTCACGGTCCAGTTCTTTGCTTAATACATACAGGTATTGGGGTGATTGCTCCATCCGCCAGTCAACTTTTTCTCCTTCTGTTTTGTCTTCATTAAAAAATACGATGGCATTAATTTTCGGGAAGTGATGCGGTATTTGAACGGCGAGCATGTCATGCAGCCATCGGGACTTATCTCCGCCGGTTCCCGTCGGTGCGGAGTTGACTTCTGAGAGCATAACCGGTTTATCAGTCAGCGATGTTGCTTCACTATATGAGTCTCTGAATACACCCTCAAAGTTCGCCCAACCGCTCCATGGATGGGTATTGCCCCAATTATATCCGTCGATTGCGACCCAGTCGACATACTGATCACCGGGATAGAGGTCAGCATAGGGTGTAGTATTCGAATTACTTGTGTTAAACGATAACACCCAAATCACGTTGTCTGCTCCATGCTGATTCATCGTGTTATGGAAGTGCCTCCAGGCTGCGATAAATTCATCAGGTGAACTACTCGTCTGATCGATGCTCCAGTACATATCAGGAAGATTCATTTCCCATGCAAATCGAAAAAAGATCGGTCGATTATATGATTTCAGATTATTACTTACATCAGCCAGAAATGTGTCACATGATCCGTCGGCGATCGTTTGATAAAGCGATTTCTCCTGGTATGGGCATTTCTCAAAAAAATAAGGATTCGCGCTAATCATCGGAACCCAACCTTTTTCTGAAATTTCGTTCAGTTGCATGATGAGGTTGTTATCAGAGAGGTATGCCCACTCGGAGTATATTGTTGCAATAGCCATTTTATGATCGATTGCTTCTTCAAAAGAAGATAATGTTGAAGTATTCAGTGTTTTAGAATCATTATCCCAAAACCCTGTTACCCAAGCACCCAGATAAACATTTCGTTGTGGCAAGTCCGGCTTTTCTTCCACGAATTCTCCAAGTCGTGATTTCTGGTTTACACTGAAGAGAATCACGACAAAGAAAAGTGTCATAAACAAAACGAGCGTGAGCCAACGAAGAATCATAAAGAGCAATAATACGGAACAGTCGTGTAATTACGCAAAAAATGGTGTGAGAATCGTGTAATAAATCACTTGAAAAGGTTAGTATTTTTACGTTGCTTGTGCTATAAATAGCCTCACTATGAATACACAGTATGTAACTGCAAGTGAATTGGGAGAGTATGTATATTGTGAGTGTTGCTGGGCTGATAGACTGGAAGGAAATGTTCAGCAAACAGAGGAGATGATACGAGGAACGCTGCTTCATGAACGACTGCAGTGGCTTTCTACAGTTATAAACTTTCTCAGACAGGTCGCGCTCGTCATCATTATCGGGAGCTTTCTGCTTCTTGTTCTTTTCGGCATTCTTTTATACTTTACCGGTAATCTATGACAACTGTATTCATCGTTCTCCTCGTAGTCTGCCTTCTAGGGTTTCTTCTTTTTGGGGTTTCATTAGTCATGCGTCGACGAATCGGTATTCCGTCAGGTGATGTCGTCTATTCTGATTCAGAAAAAGCTCCGGGTGAGATCTTGGAAGCACAGAGCATTCCGCTAGTGGGAAAGCCTGACTATATCCTTGAGAAAGATGGGGCTCATATTCCTGTTGAGGTAAAAACAGGTAAAACACCGAAGACACCGTATAAAAATCATATTGCTCAGCTGTTCGCATACTGTCTGCTTGTCGGCGAGCATTTCGGAAAACGTCCGCCATATGGGATTATTCGTTACCCTGATCGGGAAATTCCGCTGCAGTACACAGAAGAAACTGAAGAAGGATTAAAAAAAACAATTAGGGAAGTGCTTCAGAAAAAACAATCGGGTGAGTATCGACAGAGTATACAGCAGATCTGCCGGAGATGTCGGGAAGGGAAGCACGGGAGTGTAACTACGTAGCAGTACACCTCGTAGACGGATACTCTGCGATAAAGCAATTGGTAAATTTTTCGTTTGAGATGTTATGCTTCAGCGTATAGGAAATACCTGCTTCTTTCTTGACAAGTTGAGGCAACTGTTCTATCGTACTACTACCGCTATGAATATCCGCTTGGTTACTGTTATTATTTTCGTGCTAATTATTACCGGGGGACTCATCATCTTTTTTATGAATGAGCAAAACACGAGTCGCCTCTCCTCAGTCATCAGCCCGACCTCTGCTTCAGAGTCTGCAGATATGTCATCAGACAACCGAATAACCGAACGAAGTTATGATAACAGAGTTGCTTTCAGTTACCCTGAGTCTTGGTACAGTATGGATGTGACACCCGGTAGCGGGCGGGGTGAGTTCGGTCGGATCATGCAGACACTCGTGCTCCAAAGCTATCCGGTTGCAAGTGTCAGCGCCGGTGGTGCTTTTCCTGAAAATGCTGCACGAATTACAATCGAAATTCAGGAAGGCGGGCGTAATCTGGCAATTGAAGAGCTCGTTGAGTGTGCTGGTAAGACTGTTACCTGTGAAAAAGTCGGGATAGATAATCAACAATTCATTCGAAGTGAGGGAGTGCTCAATACCGGTTTGACGACTATTGTCGTCGCAACGTTCTATGACGATAACGTATTACGGGCAAGTGCGTTGGTTTCCCCGGGTCAGGAGCAAGAGATGTACCTTCGAATCGTCAATGACATTTTGAACAGTTTTCAGTTCTCAGATAATGCCCCTGTTCGTGATTAACCCCGCCGTATTTTCAGTGAGTTTTCAGGTTGAGTTCGTATACTGCCCGGTAGAGACAGGAAATATTACTTTACTATGTCAACGAGAACAATCAAATTACCAAAACTTCCTCGACAAAAGAATCAAACAGGGTATATCAAACGAAAATCCGGTTATGATCTTACAAACCAGATGATCGGACGTACCGTGTGTATAAGCTCAGTATCTACACGCCTCAACTATCAACGCTCAGACTTTGCGCGCAACTCAGGTCGTGATGAGTCCTAACCCCCCTTCAGCTTCTTTTCAGAGAAATTGCTATAATCAACCGCATGAGGGTACTCATTATTGAGGATGAGCATAAAATCGCACAATCCATTAAAAAAGGACTTGAGCAGGAACATTATGTGGTTGATGTCGTGTATACGGGCAATGAAGGACTCGATCTCGCTGTTGCTGAAGAGTACGATGTGCTTATCATCGATAGAATGCTTCCCGGTATTGACGGTTTGACCATCACGAGAGAAGTAAGAAAGCAGAGTATCCACACACCGATACTTATTTTAACTGCCAGAGGACAGGTAGAAGATCGGGTCGAAGGTTTAGATACCGGTGCTGACGATTATTTGACGAAGCCTTTTGCTTTCACAGAACTCTTAGCAAGGATTCGTGCGCTTACCAGACGCCCGAAGCATGTTAAGGCAGGTGTTCTTCGTGTTTCTGATTTGTCGCTCAACCCAGCAACACTTGAGGTCAAAAGAGACGGCAAGCTGATACGTCTGTCAGGCAAGGAATATGCACTTCTGGAATATCTCATGAGACATGCAGGGAAGATCTTAAACAAAGAGCAGATCATCGGACATGTTTGGAACTACGATGCTGATGTCCTTCCGAATTCTGTTGAAGTATACATAAAGCATCTGCGTAGTAAAATCGATGCACTGCCGGGCGTTAAGCCGCTCATTAAAACCGTTCGGGGGTTCGGATATAAAATAGAAGGAGGTAAATAACTTCTTCGACAGACGTCTCTTATCAATTGTAAACAGTCAACGTATAAGCGACGAGTCAGGAGCAGTTAATCATTCAAAAAAGTGTTTCATTCAGCAAGAATTCAGTTAACAGCATGGTATCTTCTGATCATCATGATCATCAGTTCACTCTTCAGTTTCGTTATCTATACCAGTATAAACAGTGAGTTTAAAAGAATTGAATACTATCAAAAAGAGCGTCAGGAACGGCTACAAAAACAGATGCCTCAGTATATTCCTGATGAGCCGACACTTGTTATGGATGCGGTTCATGAGGCAAGGAATAGGGTGATTCTGACGCTTCTGTTTATTAACGCCGGGATTCTGGTAATCTCCGGCGGAGCAGGGTATTTCCTGGCAGGCAGAACACTTCGTCCGATACAGAAAGTACTCGATGAGCAGAAGCGTTTTGTCGTGGATGCTTCACATGAACTTCGCACACCGCTAACAGCACTTCGCTCAGAGCTAGAAGTTTCGCTCAGGGAAAAAAATCTGAGCGTTTCAGGTATGAAGCGCTTATTAAAAAGTAATTTAGAGGAGGTTATCCATTTACAAACACTCTCTGACGGACTCTTGACCTTGGCGAAAAATCACAATGTTGAAAAATTCTCCTTCACTCACACAACACTCTTGTCAGTACTTGAGGATAGTTTAAAGAAAGTAATGCCGCTCGCGAAGAAAAAAAAGATCACAATCATGCATACGATTGATGATGGCAAACTCTATGGGAATAAACAGGCACTTTCTGAATTATTTATTATTCTCTTAGACAATGCAATTAAATATAGTCCTGAAAAGAGTGAAATCATCATCAAATCGAAAAAATCAAAAAAGCAGCTTTCTGTTCAAATTATTGATCGCGGAATCGGGATTGATAGAGAAGAGAAGCCGTATATTTTTGACAGATTTTACCGTGCCGATAAAGCGCGGACACACTCCGGTTCATCAGGTTATGGACTCGGTCTATCTATTGCTAAAAAAATTCTTACCGATCACGGAGGTGAGATCCTGGTTTCAAGTACTCGTGGCTCAACATTTACCGTGAAACTTCCGCTCTCCGAGGTTTCCTGAACGATGTCATCAGCTGCTTAGTCAGAGGAGGTTTTGTTCAGTTAAATACGCGATAACGCCCTTTGCTAAACCTTCGGCTGATACTTCCGGTTGTTCAACGATTACTTCACGATCCGAAGGGCTGGTCAGAAAGCCTGTTTCCAGAATGACGGACGCAGTCATCGGATGCACAGCGTGGTCGTACCTCCGCCATGAAAACGCATAATATCCCCGCATATTTCGTGTAACGTTGGGGTCCAGTATCAAACCGGTTGTTTCTCCGTACGTTTTTTCTATAGCATTCAGGAGTTTTGATGAATTGCCGGTTACATCACGTCTGGGAGCTGCGAGCTTATACCCGGACTTGAGGATGTCTTCACTCCCATCAGCGTGAATGGCGACGAATACATCTGCCCAGTATCTCTCAGGGACAGTCGCCGGAAGAATCTCGACAACAACTCCCTGCGTTTCAAGAAGTGATTTTGTAATGTATGCGATTGCTTCATTCACTTCTGCTTCTGTTTTTCCGCCACCTGTCGCTCCTGTGTTACCTCGTAACCGGTGAAGCTCATCCGGTACTTCTTCATTTCTTAAATGACCTACCTGCAATGCTACTTTTGCCGGTCCTTCAGGCCGTTTCCAATTCCTCAGCAGTGCTTCTTCCTCTGACTCTGTAACATTATCTTGCGATGAACCGTCATACGGAGGAGCACCGGTTATCTGTCCGGGAGTGAAAAAATTACTGACTGTGCTAAGTGCAAGCACGAGAAGAAATAATGATAGAAACGGAATGAAGAACTTTTTCATATCAGGTCAGAAAGTATATCCTAGCAATACTGAATTCTACCTGAAAATCACAGATACGCATTCTTACTTGCAATAGGTAAGCATTATTTTTATAAATAAAGTTATGAAACAAATTCTCCTCGTGTTACTTCTTATAGCACTTGTCGGAGCAGGATATTTCGGTTTTTCTTATTATAGGAGTCAGGAAGATTTGAAGAATATCTCAAGCTACGAAACGTGTGTTGAAGCAGGATTCCCGTCACTTGAGAGTTATCCTCCTCGATGTATTACCGATGACGGACGATCATTTACACAAGAGATAGGAAATATCTTAGAATACCATGAAGAATTTCTCCTGGAGAATCCGCGACCGAACCAGAAAATAGCTAGTCCCATTCGCGTTTCCGGGCAGGCGAGGGGAATATGGTTTTTTGAGGGAAGTTTCTCAGGAGAACTGTTCGATCGAAACAATACGTCTCTTGGTACTGTTATATTACAGGCTGACGGTGAATGGATGACAGAGGAGTTTGTTCCGTTCGAGGGTGAGCTTTCCTATACGACGCCGGGTACTGAAACCGGCACGTTGGTCATCATGAATGCTAATCCTTCCGGACTTCCGGAACACGAAAAAAAGATCAATATTCCGGTTATGTTCTGAATGCCGGTACTCCGCTCTACAAGCGTATTTGATATAATGGGGGGATGGATGAAACCACACAAGAACAACCATCCGGGTCGTTGGTACCACAATCTGTTCCTGATGAAGAAGTCACTCATGTGAGAAAGCGCTCACCATTTTTTCTCATAGGACCGCTACTCATGCTCATCCTCATACTGACATTGTTGTGGTTTATTGATCTTCGCACGGATAGCTCAGAAGTGAACCAGGATCGGTCACTGCCTGTTGCAGGTATTTCGCCGACGCCGATGCCGTTTCAGGAAATGACTATTCCGTATCTTCGCGAGCGGGAGTATACGGGTAGACTTGCTTCACTTGAAGAAGTGAGTGTGAACGATGCATATACTACCTATCTGACGAGCTATCATTCTGACGGGTATAGAATTAATGCATTGCTCACCAAGCCGCTTGGAGCTGAGCCCGAAGATGGCTGGCCTGCAATTGTTTTTATCCATGGCTATATCCCACCATCAACCTATCAAACGCTCGGACCTCAGTACACGGATTATGTTGATTTTCTCGGTCGTAACAGATTTGTCGTTTTAAAGATTGATCTTCGTGGTCATGGAAATTCAGAAGGAGAGCCCGGAGGCGGATATTACGGTTCTGACTATATCGTTGATGCGCTTAATGCTTATACAGCACTCCAACAAACGGACTTCGTTGATCCTCAAAGTATCGGGATGTGGGGACATAGTATGGCCGGGAATACATTGATGCGAAGTCTTGCCGCAAAACCTGATATTCCGGCGATCGTTATCTGGGCAGGTGCGGTCTATACCTATGAAGATATGCGTACATACGGCATTGATGATACGAGTTATCGGCCACCATCAAATGTCACGAGACCGCGGCAGAAACGACAGGAAATGTTCCAAAAATACGGAAGCCCGAGTGCTGAGAGTTCGTTCTGGAGACAAGTAATTCCTACAAACTACCTAGAAGATGTTACCGGTGCGGTTGCGATTCATCATGCTGTTGATGATGATGTCGTGAATATCGGATACAGTCGTGATTTAGTAGGATTTCTCAAGAAATCAAATGTGGAGCACGAGCTTCATGAATATGAAACAGGAGGTCATAATATAAACGGTGCAAGCTTCGTGACGGCGATGCAGCGAACGATTGATTTCTTTCAAGCTCACCTTAAATAATAACCTAAAACTCATCAACTGTGCTTGCGTTTCGGGTGAATTGTGTAATAATGCACTGTATGGAACGAATGCAACGAATCCTCGACTATAAACCTGATTTTGCTCGGGACTCAGCAACGCTGTTGGTAAATTCATTTGAATTTGTGAGAGGAACGAGATTATCCGTTCCTGAAAACATGCCGACGGAAGGTCCTGTTCTCGTTGTCTCAAATCATCCCGGACGTGAAAGTACGATTTTGCTTCCATGGGCAGTCAGGAAGGCGACTGGCCGCATTCCGTCAATTGTGATGAAACGAACATTGACTGATTCTACGCATCAGGAAAGCAGTAGAATACTCGAGGAGACAGGGAAGACAGGGGATATTTTTTCGCGTGAGGATAGTACCGATCAGAAAAATACCGTGATCTTTTCAGAAAAAGCAAAGCGTCTGGCTTCGCGAGCGGTAACTTCTTATATTTCACATGCTGTCGATGCTATTCCTATTGATCGGGACGGTCTCAAGCTTTCAACGATGAAAACGGTTAATACAAAGTTGCAAGAGGAAGGAAAGATTGTCGGAGTTTTTCTTCAATGGACAAGAACTCCTGCTGATTCACTTGAGAACGCTATGCCTGCTGCTGCTTCAATTATCAAAATGAATCCGGATGTTCCTGTTGTCATGATGGCACAGAATCCTTTCGGTATGAAAGAAAGTATTAGAAAAGATGCGAGGCCTCATGTGGTACTTGATGAGCCATTTCGACTCGTTGATCCTCAGATAGATCCGGAGCGTTCGATGTCAAAAGATGACATTCATGCAATGCTTGTTCAGAGAATGGTTCCGCTTCTTCAGAGAGCCGGTGTCACTACCAGGTAGCTCATAGCGTAAAAACAATCTAAGTATTTGACTGTGTGATTATCGTACAAACCCCGTCACGATTCGCCTGGAAACAAGCACTTTATTTACCGACATGTGAGCGTACCAACGGCAGATAAAATTCTTCCATATATTTTCTGAGCATTTGTGTCGCACTGAATTGGTTAATGGCCATATCCCGTGCGTTTTTCATCATGACTTCCCATTTTTCCGGTACGCCCTCTGTGTTTCGGTTGTAGTAGAGGGGAAGTACCTGCTCTCTCAGTACATTCAGAAGGTCTACTGAAACAGTATCGCTCTGAAGCAGCCACCCGACATCAAACAGATCCGCTTCTGCAACCCATCCGTCCTGCGTTGAAACGGGGAGAACGCCGTTGAGTGCTGCTTTCATACCGCTCGTACCGCAAGCTTCGAAGCCGACGACCGGTGTGTTCAGCCAGATATCACATCCTGAGGTTAAAAGTTTCGCAATCGTCATGCGGTAACCGGGAATATACACAACGATTCCTTTTAATTCCTGGGTAACGATTTTCTGAATTTCTGCCATAATGGCGAGACCTTCATCGTCATTTTTGTGAGAAAGTCCTGAGATAACGACTTTTATCGGTTTATCCTGTGCTGTTGCCAGTTTTTTGAACTCATCTAAATTATCAAACATCGCAAGCGGCCTCTTATAACCGACAACTCTTCTGGCCCACCCGATGAGAAATGTCTCAGGATCCCAAACTTCGCCAGTCTCAATACGTATGTACTCGAGCAGTGCTTCTTTATTTTCCTGATGCTTATTCCATATTCCGTCTTTATTCCCAACCCGATCCCACGTCTTCAGATGGATACCGTTTGTTACCGGCGTCATCTGATATTCTTTCCAGATTTCATTAGCTTTCTTCGCATGCAGGACGCTAACTGCATTGATTTTTCCTGCCATACGAAGCGCCAGGAGGCTCATTGAAAAAATGTTCGAATCAGATACAACACCGAGTTTGATAATTTCACCGACAGGTACCCGCAGTTCTTTCGCGAAACCCGTCATGAGCGTTGAGACCAGATCACTATCAAACGTTTCATTTCCGGCAGGAACGAGCGTATGGTTTGAAAAGAAAAGATGTTTTTTTGCGTTATTCAATTCTTCCTGGAATGTTCCGTTATGTTTTTCCATCTCAGATCTCGCTACTTCGAGCGCTAACAGTGCTGAATGACCTTCGTTGAGATGAAACCCGATAGGGGAAATACCGATCGCCTCAAGCATTCTCATACCTCCGATTCCGAGCACCATCTCCTGTTTAAAGCGTACCTCTCGGCTTGAAGCATATAATTGATCAGTGATTTTCTGATGTTTTTCTTCATTTTCAGGAAGTGAAGTATCGAGAAAATATGATCGTACACTACCAAAATCCAGATACCACGCTTGAATCGATACCGTTTCATTTAGAATCGGAATCTGAACGATTACACGTTGGTTCTGATCATTAAGCACCGGTTTGAGATCCAATGTCGCAGGGTTCGTTTTCCCGGAGATTTTCATCATAATCCCTTCACGATAAATATCATGATACAGATACCCTTCATGATAAAATAATCCGACGGTGATGAGTGGAATGTCCAGCTCGGATGCTTCTCTGATAATGTCTCCGGCGAGTACGCCGAGACCTCCGGAATATGTCGGGATATCATCACGGATCGCATATTCGGCACAAAAATACGCAATCGGGCGCTCTTTCAGAAGTGCATACTCTTTCGAGTCTTTCAATGATCTGAACCAAGATAGACTATCCATAAACTCAGTATACCAAACTTATTTCACTTGTGGTTCACGGTATGCAGGATGTGGGGTAATACTGAGAGCCCGCCTTCGTGCCTCAAGAATATCAGTAAACAATTCTTCATATAACACTGCAGCGTACTTCCATGATGAGTCATACTGCATACAGTTCCGGATGAGCTTTTCCCAGAGTTTGGGTTGTTTATAGATCGTCAGCATCTCAATTATCGCTGCGTACAGTTCCCAGGAATCATTATTTTTGAAAGAAAATCCATTCCCTTTTTGAGTAACCGGATTAAAGTCCGTGATGATGTCACTCAGTCCTCCTGTTCTTCTCACCAGCGGGACAGCACCGTATCTAAGTGCTTCAAGTGCCACGATTCCGCCCGGTTCAAATGTACTCGGCATCAGCAGACAGTCAGCACCTGAGAACAGTTTCCTCGGTAATCTGAAATCTGACCTGAGGTGAAGTCCTACGCGCTTCGGATACATTTTTTTTAACTTTATAATCTTATCTCTATACCTGTTTTCGCCGCTTCCGAGAACGATAAGTTGAACATCATCACGTCTGGAGAGCAGGGTAGGCAGCACATCAAGGAGTATTTCCCAGCCTTTCTGCTCTGATAATCTTCCTGAAATCGTAAAGAGGAATTTGTTCGGATCTTCTTCGAGAAAAAATAACTGTTGGAGGTTTTTTTTATTCTCTGCTCTGGCAGCAGGAAATGTGGCGGCATTATATTTCTTAACGATAATAGGATCTGTTTCAGGATCAAATTCATTCGTGTCTAAACCGTTTAAGATGCCCGTGAGTTTTCCTCTTATTCTCTGAAGCGTCTTCTCGAGTCCTGACCCATACTCAGGAGTAAGAATTTGTGAGGCGTATGAAGGGCTGACTGTATTTACTGCGTCTGCGTAGAGAATTCCCCGAAGCAAAGCATTCTGTTTCTGCAGTTTCGGTGTGAGGAGTCCTGCTTGGGGGGATGTGCCGTTATCTTTTTTGTCACTTCCACCGTAGCGGAAATCATAATTTCCCTGGTAGTTAATATTATGAATTGTCAAAACAATCGGAATGTTTGCGAGCACGCTTCGATACCGTTTCGATTTACGGGCAAGTTCCACAAAATATCCTGTATGCCAGTCGTTACACATAATGACATCAGGCATCCAGGCATTTTTCTCTTTATTCTCTACCAAATTTCGCATGATAAGCAGCCACTCCAAACATCCTTTCGAGAGCAGTGCGAACCTGGTATGGTCATCTTTATATCCGTAGATGTTTGCTCTGAGTTCGTAGTATTCACGGTTTTCCAAGAAGTAAGAATGTACTGTTGTATCTGTTTTCGGGTAAGATTTTATATTGCAGAGGATTGAATCATAGCCGCTCACTGGTTGTTTTTCTGAACGTATGTTTTCAATCGGAACATGAATATTCTGTACCTCGTCAGTAAGTTTCCAGCGTTTTTTCTGTTGCGGACCGTCGATCTGTGCATATTTGGGCATAAAAATCCTGACATCATGACCGCGGGTATTAAGGGCTCGGGGGAGAAAATACATGACTTGTGAAAGTCCTCCGACGGTGACATATGGGGCGACTTCAGCTGAGAGCGCGAGTACTTTCATGGCTCTATTGTAGCACAGCTTGTCATGACAGTATTTTCTCAGTAATTGACAAAGTTAAAGATATCTTTCATAGTATACTTATGGCTCAGAAAGCAGTCCGAAAAACGAAGAAAAAGTCAGCTTCAACCGCAGCCCGTAGAAGTTCATCAGCGAAATCCGTTGAGTTAACACGATTTATGATTCCTGCTGTGCTCGCCTATGTTATTACCTGGGCGATGTCAGGTAACTCAGCCCTGGGTGGGATGGTGTTTTTAGTCGTTCTCGTTGCAAATTGGTTCGGCATGACATATCGATCGAGAAAATAAACCGTTTACCTCTCATTCCACACTCTGCTTTTCAGCTTTTTTTCAGATTCGAGAAAGATACTCACTACTTGCGCGAGAAAATAATTCCTGTATACTTCCTCATATTGACGCGATAAAGCAGGGATTTTCTTCTCGTTTTTAGCTATGGTAAGGAGGTGATAAAAAATGGATGAAAATAATATGACAACACCACGAAGCTCGATGAGCAAATGGATAATTCCCGTTACTGTACTCGGACTCATCGTTATCGCAGTTGTTGCTTTTTATCTTCTCGGTCAGAACACCGGTACTCCCGGGATGACCGGAACTACGCAGACAGTAACGTCTACACCCGGAACACAGACAGATGCTACCTCAGAAGAAGCAGAGATTATGAGTCAATCGGTTTATCAGGATGGTGAGTATTCCGCACAAGGAAATTATGTCTCACCGGGAGGTCCGCGTGAAGTGAATGTTACTGTATCGCTTACGGACGGTGTTATTACTGATGCTGCATTCGAAGGTTCAGCGACTGATCCAAATTCCGTACGTTTCCAAGGTGAATTCGCTGATAACTTCAGGACAGAGGTAGTCGGACGAAACATCGACGATGTTTCACTGACAAAAGTATCAGGGTCGTCACTCACGCCGAAAGGATTCATGGATGCCCTAGAGAAGATTAAAGCGGAGGCACAGTCATAACCGGGATGAAGTCTTTAGCCTTTGAGGCTATCGGAACGCACTGGGACATTGACCTGTATGATCCGTTGCCGGATTCGGTTTTTCGACAGATCGAAAAGCAGATCAGGCAGCGGATTGATGCTTTTGACCGTACGTATTCACGCTTTCGTGATGATTCACTGGTTCGGAAGATAGCAGATGGTGAGGCTTCTATGTTCCCGGAAGAGAGCAGGCATATGCTTGAACTCTTCCGGAAACTCTACCAACTGACTGACGGAGCGTTTACTCCACTCATCGGTACAGTACTTGAAGATGCCGGATATGATAGTTCGTATTCATTCAAGAGCCGTCCACTTCAGACACCGCCTGAGCTTGACGGAGTACTGGAGCTTGGTAAAAATGCTATACAGGTAAAGAATCCTGTGCTTTTTGATTTCGGGGCACTCGGAAAAGGAGCGCTGATTGATGAGGTTGGGAGTCTTCTGAAGTCAACAGGAGTCCACGCGTTCTGTATCGATGCAGGCGGTGACATGCTGTATGAACACCATAGCAAAAAGCCGCTTCGTATCGGGCTTGAGCATCCTGAAGATACCGGGAAAGTTATCGGCGTTACCGAAATAACGAAGGGAAGTATCTGCGCATCGTCAGGAAATAGGAGACGTTGGGGGACGTATCATCACCTCATGCATCCGCATACCAGACAGCCTGTCAACACTGTACTTTCGAGCTGGATAATAGCAGATACAGCTATGCTTGCAGACTGTATCGCAACAGCTGTCTTCTTCACTGACCCGGAGAGGCTTCGTGAAGCATTTCATTTCGAATATCTGCTGATGTATCCTGATCACACGATCAGGAAATCACCTGATTTCCCCGGTGAACTGTACTATACTAGGAGTTAGGAGTTAGGAGTTAGGAGTTAGGAGTTAGGAGTTAGGAGTTAGGAGTTAGGAATATAATGATAAAATCTGAAATCTGAAATCTGAAAACAAATGCGATATATAGATTCTTTTTTAAATGCTATTACTATGTATCGGTTAGTTCTATACGGACTGGTCGTGTTGGTTTCTGTCTCTATTATCTTCGGATTCCTCGGGTTGTTGCCGTTCAGCGGAGTTGCCATGCTCTTTACTCTGACTGTTTTGACAGCTGTCGGATATCTGACGCATCGGATTTTTGCCTGGATTTTTAAAGCGACGACGAACAGTGAATCATATAGGATTACTGTTCTCATTCTTTTCCTAATTGTTCCTCCTATCTCAGATGCGACAGATTTTGCGGTTACTGCAGCAGTTGCGTTCGTCGCGATGGCATCGAAATATCTCCTGGCTATCGAGAAAAAGCATATTTTTAATCCTGCTGCGTTCGGTGTTTTTTTACTGGGACTTTTCGGTTTCGGGACCGCGATCTGGTGGGTCGGAAGTTTGATACTGCTTCCGTTTGTTGCTGTCCTCGGTTTTCTCATCGTTCGAAAGATCAGAAAGCCATACCTCGTTCTTCCCTTTTTCCTGACAGCGATACTAACGATCTCGCTTTTTAACCTCCGGAACGGACTGAGTATTACGGAATCGATAACGCAGGTCGTGACCTCATGGCCGACGGTTTTTTTCGCGACGGTTATGCTTACTGAACCGCTTACTGCACCGACACGATTTCGCTTGTACGTGCTTTACAGCGGTCTCGTCGGTATTCTCTTCGGTCTGCAATTTCATATCGGCCCACTATTCGTCTCTCCTGAATTCGCGCTCGTCGTCGGAAATATTTTCTCCTATATCGTCAGTCCGAAGCAGAAATTGTTTTTGAAACTGAAAGAGAAGAAACAACTTTCATCAGATATCTTTGAATTTATTTTTACGAAACGTGCAGACTTTTCGTTTCATCCCGGGCAGTATCTCGAGTGGACTGTTCCGCCGCATCATGTCGACAGTCGCGGGAATAGGCGGTATTTTACGATTGCTTCATCACCGACAGAAGAAGATATCAGACTCGGTGTGAAGATTCTCCCGAAGCAATCAAGCCGATTTAAAAAAGCATTGCTTGAATTAGAGACAGGGGACAGGATTGTCGCGTCACAGCTTGCCGGCGACTTTATACTTCCTGATGCTACCGGTCACTATGTCTTCATTGCAGGCGGTATCGGCGTGACGCCGTTTCGCAGCATGATACAGTATCTGCTTGATAAGAAAGAAAAGCGTGACATTATCTTTTTTTACGTAGCGTCATCTCCCGAAGAACTCGTTTATCGAGATGTATTTGACCGTGCTGTCTCAGAACTGGGGATACATGTTATCTATGTGATAACGCATCCGGATAACGTGCCGAAAGGATGGAGCGGGGAAGTCGGACGGCTTAATGATGCTATACTCACGAAGCATGTTTCTGATGTAAAAGAACGTACCTATTATCTTTCTGGGCCGAACGTGATGGTTGATTGGTATAAGAACATGCTTCGAGAGCTCGGAGTACCGGCCTCATCCGTTATCACGGATTACTTCCCCGGATTCTGAGATAAGATTGGTTAAATGGTTAAAGGATTTTCTTTGTAGAACCTCGATAATAGCATGCAAGCATCTGTCTTCTCTTGACATGATCTTCGGTCGTGGTATAGTTGGGTTATGAGGATATTACTTGCTATCGCCATTAATACTGCAGCTTTACTCGTAACAGCGTATTTCGTCCCCGGATTTAATGTAGCCTCCTGGCAGACTGCAGTCCTCGCAGCGATAATTTTCGGACTCATTAACACCTTTGTCAGACCGTTACTTGTGCTTCTCACGTTACCGTTAACGGTTCTCACACTCGGATTTTTTCTCTTCGTTGTCAATGCACTGATCCTTTTCATGACGACATATTTCGTCAGCGGTTTTACCATTGATGGCTGGCTGCCTGCAATCATCGGTGCAATCGTATTATCACTCGTCTCGGCTATTCTTTCTTCACTGCTCGGACAGGTCGAATCGAGAACACCAACCGCAGAGTAATTCACCCCCTGATTCAGATACTTTTTTTCGCATGAAAAAGGCGTTCCCCACCATGGATGGTGAGGAACGCCGAGAAAAAGACAGGAAGGTTACTTCACTTTACTAATCTGCGACCTCCTTGGTGGAGAGATCAGAAAATGTCATAACTTGAACGGCGATCGGGTCGATCTCTGACTTCTGGAATCGTGCTCCCATGCGGATAACGATGATAGCCTGTGAAAGCATCTCAATCGCTTCTTCCTCGGTCGCATCGATCTCAGCGAGCTTCATAGTGAAAGCTTCTTGGTCTCGCTGAACGCTGAGTGAGAGAGAACTCTCCTGGCGTTCTTCTCTCAACGTGAACTGCACGTTGCAGTAATGCGTAGAGAGTGTGACATTCAGTGACTTGAAAAACGCCTCAATTCCAGGGTCACCGATGAGGGCGAAGCAGTCATGACTGTCCGCCGGAAGGAGATCGGAGACACCTGCGTCAAACCACACATAATGCTCAAAACTCCAGATGAGCTCTTCAATTCTCTTGAGACTGACGAGCACATTCTTCCTGGTTGCATCAGGAATGAGCCTCTCGTTTATATCTCTCTTGTTGTCGAGGAGAACCTCAAAAATCAGCCTCGGTGTGAGTCTTCGGGACTCACTATATTCCTTGAGTAAGAGTTCCATGTCGAATCCTCCGAATCTGTCTTTTACCGTCCCGCACGGGCGGCTCTCCGGGTACCATATGAGATATCAGATTGCAGATATCGGATGACAGGATATTTCCTTCTGTAGTCTGCCATCTGCAAACTGTCTTGATACGCGGGGAGCTGCCTATGCGTTCGGCTCGTTATTGTTAATGTACAGGACCGGAATTATACCATAGTGCTTGTGCTTGGTACTGTGTTACCTCACAGCTATTCCGGTACTCGGTTCCGCGATAACGATATAGCGTTTCAGATCCATAAACCCATCACAGGTAAAAAGATACAGTGCCTCGTGGTCTCGGTCGAAGAATACCGACAGTTCATCAGGATCTGTTTGTACTGTCTCGACGACCGTGTACTGATGGATTTTATTATCAGCAGTTGTGACGATGATCGTATCACCTCGGTTCAGCCAGCGAATCGGCCCGAAAGCATTATTTCTATTATGGCCGTACATGATGATCGGTCCCGGGTCTTTCGGATTGGCGGATACTTTCAGATGAGAGATACTGTTTTCGGCGATTTCCCAGGTATTACCGCTGATCTCAGTCTGTGTAACAGGAAGTGCGAGGTTGAGCGCCGGAATTTCGATATCAACAGGTGCAGGATTTTTGATGATCTTTTTTGAGGTGACGACGGATACATCAGGAACGAAGTAGGCGAGTTGAATCGTCTGATTGAGGTAGTAAAAACCAGCAAACAGTAAGAGAAAAAGTCCAGAGAAAACCAGTACTTTCGTGCGGAACGAAAAAATAGGGGAGGCAGGGGTCACCGCGTTAGAGTATTGACGAGGATCGTTTGTCTTTTGCATATGAGAATGCGCCGAGTGCTGATACTATCATACCAGTTATGAGCGATCCGTTCACTACCATATCACTGATACTACCTGTTTCGGCCATGGTTGTTGTTCCCATTGTTGCGCGAACACTCTCAACAGTTTTTTCATGGTGCTCTTCGTGTTTCGGCGTCGGAGTCGGTGTATCTTTCGGTTTTTCAGTCGGTGTTACTGTCACGGTCGGTGTCGCACTGGGTGTGGCAGTGGGAGTCGGAGTCGGTGTGACTCTACTGCAATCTTTATTTTTAACTAAGACGTAGTCAACCATAATATCTGCACCGTTATATGTATTTGGAACCAACGAATCTGTTTTCACCGCATCGATCTGATACCAGCAGAAGTCACTTTCAGGAACAGGGATCGAGATATTCAGTGTTCCCGGTCCAGATGCTGTCTTCTCAGGAACGTCGAATGTGTGGGTAGTGACGTGGGTTTGCGTGGTCAACCAATCACCGTCATGCGGTTCAGGGTTATTGGATCCGAAAATATGGACATAGACGCGGTCACTGCATTCAGGATTGTCTGCAACGTTTTCAAGAACGCCTGTGACAGGATTATCGGTCGTGAAGTTTTTCCCATCATGATTAAAGTGGCCTTTGACATCGGTTGCGATACAATTAAGGTTATCACCGGCATAAATCGTCGGATTCATGAGCACGATAAGTCCGAGCGTCATGATGGTTGCAGCAGTTGTGAAAATCTGTAGTGATCTCATAAATAACTATATAAAGCAAAATAAGTCCTTATACAACCTATATTATACCCCTTATAGGCCGTCCAGTCAATAAGGTAAAAATCTTATAGTCATTACGTTTGCGAAATGTTCAAATCACTCGCTATACTATTTATAGTGTGATTACCATTTATTTGTTCTGTAAAGTGCTAGTATGATATACTTTGCCTATGTTTTTAAGAGTTTGGGAACGACTGAAAAAGCACAGCGTAACACTCACGAGACCGCATAAACGGAGTAAGTTCGAGCGGTACTTTATTCCGCTGGTACTTATCATTTCAGTTGTACTCATGAAGTTTCTACTCAGGACCTTTGTCAGTGATCAGACCTCATACCACCTCCTTACATTGATTATCATCGTCAGCGCATTCTACGGAGGTCTGCGATCAGGGTTACTTGCGACATTTCTTTCGGCTATTATGGAGGCAACGGTATTCCTCCCGAGAAATGAATCTATATTCGGCGTCTATAACATCCTCTCGACACTGACGCTTGTTATCGGCGGTGTTTATATCAGTATCATCAGTGATCTGAAACACCGTGCTGACTTACAAAAAGACGGATTCATCGCATTTGCGAGCCATGAGCTACGAAATCCATTGCATAAGATAAACGGATATGTTCAGACGTTATTGAAGAAAGATGCGAAGCTCTCAAAAAAGCAGGTGACAGAGACAGCTTCACAAATCAGTAAACACGCCAAGCAAGCAACCACGCTCATCGATGAGTTGTTGGACGTTACGAAGATCGAAGCAGGGAAGCTGTATTTTACGCTGAAGAAGTATCCGATCTATGATCTGGTGGAGGGAACGGTGAAAGAAGCGCGGTTTTTCACTGATCATCATACGATACAGCTCGAGGGAAAAACGACGAAAAAAGTCTATGGAGATAAATTCAGATTGGAGCAAGTTCTCTCGAATCTTATCGCGAATGCGGTCAAGTATTCACCGGATGCAGATCGCGTACTCGTTAAGATCGAAAACTCTGGAAATGAGGTTGTTATCAGTGTTCAGGATTTCGGAAAAGGAATTGCTGAGAAAAACCTCAACCGTATTTTCGAGCCGTATTTTCGGGGAAACCCTACGTCACAGGATATTACCCCGGGCCTCGGCCTCGGCCTCTACATTTCTTCTGAAATCATCAGGAGACATAAGGGGAAAATGTCAGTGACCAGTACTGAAGGAAAAGGGTCGACCTTCATCATTTCCCTCCCGACGGTGTAAGATTAGTCATTAGTCATTAGTCATTAGTCATTAGTCATTAGTCATTAGTCATTAGTCATTAGTCGTTGGTCATTTGCCTTATAATGCCCTTGTCCCTTGTTTTCCGTGATAAGATAGATGTATGGTGCGGTTAAAGCGGATATATGAAGACATCGAGGAGTCAGATGGATTCCGAATACTCGTGGACAGGCTCTGGCCTCGCGGGGTCTCGAAAGAACAAGCACACCTTGACCTCTGGATGCGGGATATCGCTCCCAGCACTGAGCTTCGGAAGTGGTTTCGTCATGATCCTGAAAAATGGACAACGTTTATAAAACGGTATCGCAAAGAATTAGACGATAACCCTGACCAGGTAGAAGAACTTAGAGCGATCTATAAAGAGCACAAAACAGTAACACTGTTATTCGGTGCGAAAGATACAGAACATAATGAAGTAGTTGTTCTGCGTGATCTGCTTACTTCGTCGTGATGAATCTCACCTGCGAGCTCCTTCTCACATATGGAAGCAGGAGGATGAGTGCAGGGCCAAGTGCTGAGAATGAGAGTGTCTTATTACAGACCAGTAGGAAAATACTCAGTGATGCGACGAGCGGGATCAGTGTCTGCAGACTGATTCTTCCTGACTGATGTCGCAGTTTTAGTGTCGCGAACAGCAGTGCTGTTTCGACAACTAAGATCACCCACCAGAACGGGTGAGTAACACAGCTCATACTCTGTGCATCAGATGTACCGAGGACTGCCGGTAGGAGTACATTTTCTTCTTCTCCATCACTTGATTCTGATGCTTCATTCGCTCCATTGAATAAATTCGTAACCGTTCCGAGAACTGCGGTCACAGGATTTGACTGAGAAGTAGCTGCATCTTGCGTGTTGTTTGGGTTAGCACTATGATTTCCGCTGCTGTTAGAACCGTTACTACTCGTAGTATTTTCTGTTTGTTGTTCAGTAAATCCGAAACCGAAGTCAAAAGTCGATGAGGCACCCTGCATCGTATTCGGCGTTTGAGTATCCATCGACGCTTTCATCGTCAGCGGGAACGAATGATGAACCGCTACTTTCTTAAGTGCGAGAGTCTCCAGTGCGAATAGTTCAGCCAATGTCCCGGTCCAAAGTATCGGGCCGTTTTCCTCAGCAAGCGTCAAGTTCATATAGGAATCCAGTGACCCTGACTGATCACCGGGGATTATTTTCAGATAGACTTCTTTTTCAGATCCTTCTGTGTTTTTAATGATGATACGTTTCTCAACAGTCTTCTCAGGGATCCAGTTCACACCGGGCGGGAATAGGGGAGCATGAGACGAGACTGCGCACTTTGCACTCGTACACTGTACTTCCATGTCATACGCGTGAACAGCAGACGATATGCTCAAGAAGCAAATAAGACTGAACAAAATGGAGAATTTTTTTTTCATAGCAGTTAGAGTTCTTTCGTGAGGGTAACGATGTCACCGTCGACATCGATCAGACCGATGTTCAGTATAAAGTTATGCGGATTTGCTTGCGGTGTACAGACACCATCAGAACATGTACCGAGATAGTTTGTTTCGGTTTTGGTTGTTTCGTCCTGCAACTCAATGGTATCAGTGATGTGTTCATTAATAAGATCCGTTGCATAATCCAGGGTATAAGTAAACCCGAGGAAGTTATCCAGGCTGGATAGGGTGAACGCGAATGTATGAGTTATCGGATTCAATACAGCAGTCAGTTTCGGTTCATAGGCGATACTGACAGTGTTCGTGAGTGTCTCGGTATCAGAAAACCCTGTATCGACTGATTTAAAAACGATGTCAAATTCGCATGTTTTTCCCTGAAGTGTGACAGCATCATCATGATTCACGAGTGTGAATTTCCAGGAATCGTCTGTACCCGTCAGTGCTGCAGATGCTGTGGACATGGTGAAATCAGCAAGTGTACCGGTATATACAGTATCACCATCACGTGCTGCGGTCAGTTCGAGTGCATTACAGACTGCCATACTGCCGTCTGTATAGTCGAATGCAGGATAATAGGTGAGATCCATCTGTCCTTTATTGACGACCGTGATCGATTTTTCTGATACATTACCGATTTTTATTTTTTTGAGGTCAAAAAACGGCTCTGTCTGCACATGATTTTCCTGATTCCGCAGTTCGAAATCCAGTGATGAGGCTGCGAAGTAATTTCCTGCTGCTTTCTCAGTATCATGATACTGCGCATTCGAGATACTCATCAGCGGTATGAGCGGGAGAAGAACGAGTAGTAATAATTTGATCAGTGTTTTTTTCATAGTTATTCCAGCGGACGTACCAGTTTCTGCTCCTTTCTCTTCTGCAGGTACTGCATGATCTGTTTTTTAATATTCATGAGTTCACTGTAGACGATGAGTACTGCCGGGATGATAATCACTGCGATAAATCCGGGTGTTGTTTGTGCGAATGAGACGATAGCTCCGACATAGGGGACAGTGAACATGACTTTTCCGATGACGTTTCGTGCAGGAACGACTTCTGAATCAGCCTCTTCGTTCGCGTCTCCTTTCGTCGTGAATTCGACGCCTGATGCTGAGTTCGTGACCTGTGTCACGCGATGGGTGACGAGGACATCGGCACGTCCTGACTGTTTAAAGGTGATGACATCACCTGCGACATATGAGTCCGAAGGTGCAGTAACGACGATACTCTTCGTCTGAATCGATGGCTCCATCGACCCGGACTGAACGACGAGCGCTCGTACGCCGCCGATACCGAATCGTCCGGCTACGATGAAGACAGCCCCGACGATCAGCAGCATAACGATGACTGTATACAGAATGTTTTTTATACTATTTAGATTTTTCATACTTTATTCTTCGACCAAGCAACGCGCGTGGAGAAGATATTTTTTCTTTGTTCTCGACTGTGCTCGAACAATATATCGATTTTGGCTCTTTAGTCTCTTCACAACGAATTGTGAAGAGTAAAAAAGTCAAATCCGATCAGATCGGAATTATTAGACTTTAGTTAGTAACCTGTACCAGTGAAAATTCGAGATCGAAAGAGACACTGTCTCCCTGGATATCGTTTCCAGCAGTTGTCGGAACATCTAATCTGACTCCGAAGATCATTTCTTCTCCGGCATCAAGAATATCTTTTCCCTGAGCTGCAAATTCTTTATCTTCAGGGTTGGTAGGTGTCCAACATCGATCACTGAACGTATTCAGTTTATGTCCGGATGTCATGAGCCATGATCCGTTAACATCAACCAGAAGGTCAATATTTGATGATAACTCACCAGGTTCACCGTCATTTTCGAATTCAGAACTCCCTGAACTTTCAGTATCCTGAAGATTCGTCAGACAGACCTGCGGTACACCTGCTACAGTTCCGTTATTTTTTACTCTAAAGTAACTTCGACCGAATCTGTCTCCTGGTTTCATATTACTCATGGTAAATTTCTTTACTTCAGGGTCATTTTTCCCGTCAACAGTAAGATCGAGTGTTCCTGCAGTGAATGTGTTTCCTGCACTTGTTTCTTCATCAGAAAAAAGAGCCTGAGTCGCACTGACTGTAGCAACAGCTACTAATAAAATCGTAAATACACTTACAATAATTTTCTTCATTTATTATTCACCTCCTCCCGTTATTACCGAGATTCCGTATCATCCGATAAACGATGATAGAGAATGTTTGGCTTTTATTCCTCTTCACAACGAATTGTGAAGAGTGAAAAAGTCAAAGACTTTAGTTTACTTGTTCGAGTCCAAAAATCAGATCGAAACTTACATCATCAGTCATAGCCATATTGTTTGTAAGGCCGTTGTACTGAGGCTGTGAAGCAAGTTGTGAATCATCCTTGAACTTAACTAGTAATCCTACGTGAACTGTTTCGCCCGGATTGATGATTCCATCGAATCCATGTGCAGTATCAGCAGTTCCGAGGTCTTGATCCAGAAGAATTCTGAATCCACCGCCGGTTGTCATATCTGTGTGTACTGCGTTAACGATAACTGGTTCATTCCACTGCATTTTTCCATCGTTGTTTTTATCGATGTAAAGGGTGAGTGAAAGCATATCCCACAATTCACCATCGCCAGAGTTGGCATCGTATCCGGTCGGGTCAATTTCCTGACCGTCGATATCTCCGTCTTCGATTTCAGGTTCTAATAATGAATTCTCATTACTTACAACATTAGAAATCATCAGAGTAAATTTACCTGGGATAGTTCCGCTATTCGTAACGGCTGCTGTGCCGGCATTTTTCGTACTACCCGGAAGCAGTTCTTCTGATGTGAAAACTACACCTAAAGGAGCGTTTGCACCATTAACAGTAAGATCTAAACTTCCAGCAGTGAATGTGTTTCCGGTTGACGTTTCTTCGTCGGTGAAGAGTGCTTGAGTCGCGCTAATAGATGCGACGCTTACAGCGAGGATTACTAAGACACTTAAAATAATTTTTTTCATTATTTCACCCCCTTCGTAGTAAAATTCATAATTTGGTATCGGGTTGTGTCTTGGGGTTTATTTCAGAGCAGCGATCCAAGAGGGCAGCAGTTAATGACCCGTAGTATATTCCCATATACATGAGTTGTCAAGGGTTAGATTCAGAAAACGTGGAGTATTAGGTAGGGTATAGGCTTAATCACGTTTGACATAATATATCCTATATAGCACTGCATTGATGTAGTTTTTTAGTGTGAGTGGATTCTTACGGCGTTCTTACGGCTTTCCTTTTCTATTTTGTCCGGTCTTTACTATGCTTGGGAAACGGCTAGGAGGTGAAAAAGTATGACAAAACAGGATGATAACGCGCTGCCGGAGGGTAAAGGACGCGCGAAACCCGGAACCAAAGGCGGAGGATCGTATTATCGTATCGAAGTACGACCGAAGACGAGGTTCGTGACCTTCAGATACCATGATGTCGGAGATCGTGGGGGAGACCTCATGCGGCTGGCAGGAAAAAGATCCAGCGGCTCATGGAGTACGCAGGCTTGGCTCGTGAATAAAGATTCCGCACACATAGAGGACGGAGTACTCGTCGGTGATACAGAAGATGTTCGTGAATTGCTCGATGAGCTCGAGACTGAACCCAAGCAGGTAAAGGGCGATGTTTTCAGAGCACGTGACAGACAGAATGTGCCTGAATCCTCAAAGCCAACTGCTGCTCAGAAAAAGGCGATGAAAGAAAACCTCGAAATTGCCAGGCAGGCACGTTGGCAGCATCGGGGATAACGGCATATCGATACTGAAGAAAGGAGGTGAAGTGTATGGGTCATATGGTTTTAGGATTATTTACGGATAGTGAAAAAGCAGGGAAAGCGGTGAGTAAACTGAAAGAGAAAGGCTATACCGGTGATATATCTGTGCTTGCTCAGGATAAAAGCGAAGATGCGGCAACACTCTCTGAAGTGAAGCAGGATGTATCAGATGCAGCTGCGACCGGTGCAGCAACAGGCGGTGCGATAGGCGGACTCGTCGGGTTACTTGCCGGAGTAAGTACCGTGACGATTCCCGGTGTCGGAATTATCATCGGACCGTTGGCATCAGTTCTCGGTCTCACAGGAGGTGCGGCGACAGGCGCGATAGCAGGAGGACTGCTCGCAGCACTCGCAGATCTGGGCTTGTCTGAATCGACGGCTGCGTTATTTAATGAGCGAATTCAGAAAGGCGAAGTACTTGTTGCAGTCGCGACCAATCCGGGAACAAATGACGATGTACGGAAGATCCTGACGGACTTTCAGGCGCAGGAGATAACAGAGACGAAGAAATAATAAAAACGACGAGGGAGTGGAGGAGGGAAAATAAATGTTACTTATTATCTGTCATTTTGTTGACGTATGTCAGTGGCTGAGATCATGGGTTTGTTCTCATATTCGACTTCTACTTCATCATCAAGATCCAGTCCGAAGTCATCTTCAACTTCTGCTCTGATAAACTGTTCGACTCTTCCTGTTACGATCACTTTATCTGCGTCCCGGAACGGATGGGCGATGTCACGTTCCGCCTGGCTATCGAGCGGATCTGCAGTCACGACCAGTATCTCATCGCCCATAACAGTGCCTTCACGATCCAGAATGAAAATGCCAGGTGAAATTACCCGATCAACTTCGCCCTCGAGTGTCACGGTTCGTCCGATATACCGATCTGGATCACGGATGATGTCTGAGATCAGAGCTGACTCTTCGGGACCACCGCCGATACCGGAAACAAATCCTTCACTGGTTGCTTGTTGTTCATTATAGATTGCCACACCGCTCACGGCGAGCACCGCGATCACGAGGACTCCCAGTATGATCATGGGAATATATTTCATATTCATATATATAACGATAAGAGGCGGATGTTAGTATTTGACTAAAGTTTCTGAAGAATTTTGTAAGATTCGTCCTGGAGAAGAAATTATTGTCATTTTTTCCCGTACTCTGTTATAGTGAACGGGTAGAAACAGCACTATGAAAAAGCTTAATAAAAAGCCCCAACAACGTAAGAAAAAGCCGATAGCTATAACTACACCGCATCTTATGGCGCGTGGTCTCTCTTCAGAAAACACTGAGATGAACAATATTTTCTCAATGCTTGAGAAATTGCTGCACTGGG
>CAZOHC010000008.1:0-11615 GCA_964579845.1 uncultured Gammaproteobacteria bacterium
AAATAATGCATCAGATTTACATCTATTGGTCGGTATTCCGCCGACGTATCGTATTGACGGGCAGCTTCGAGGCTTGACCGGGACACCGTCTTTGACGAGTGAAATGATCGAACCGATGATATTCTCGCTCGTAAATCCTGAACAGAAGGAATTATTGCTTGCGAATAAAGAGCTTGATTTTTCGTATGAATTTAAAGATGGTACGGAAAACCTTCACGGCAGGTTTCGTGTCAATGCCTATTTCCAAAAAGGCTATTTATCAGCAGCGCTCAGATATCTTCCACCGAATATTAAATCCATCGATGAGTTACATCTTCCGAAAATAGTTCATTCATTTGCTGAACTGAGACAAGGGTTTGTTCTGGTGACAGGACCGACAGGACACGGGAAATCCAGTGCACTGGCTGCGATCATGAATGAGATTAATATGAATAAGGCATATCACCTCTTAACCATTGAAGATCCGATCGAGTATATTTACCCGAAAGGTTCAAGCATTACCTCCCAACGTGAGCTCAGTCTGGATACGCATTCCTGGTCGATGGCACTTCGTTCCGCACTCCGTGAAGATCCGGATGTTGTACTGATCGGTGAGATGCGTGATACTGAGACAATGGAAGCTGCGATCACCATCGCTGAGACCGGGCATCTGGTCTTCTCAACCCTGCATACGAACTCAGCTTCGCAGAGTATAGACCGTATTGTGGATTCATTCCAAGTTCATGAGCGTGAGCAGGTCAGAGCGCAGTTAGCAGCAACCCTGAAAGGTATTATCTCTATCAGACTCATTCCGAAAATAGGCGGCGGACGTGTCCCGGCAGTTGAAGTATTGATCGGAACGCAAGCTATAGCCAGTAACATTCGTGACGGAAAGACACATCTGATCGATTCTGTCATACAAACATCAAAAGATGTCGGGATGATTCCTCTGGAATTCTCGCTTGCAGAGCTCGTTAAATCAGGGACGATTACATTAGAAGACGCCAAGTTATATGCTATTCATGAAGATGAACTCCTGAGATTGACACAGTAGTAGCGCTGTAGAATATGACTGTGGATGGTAGAAAATGGAAGGTAAACGCAGAATCTTGAAAGAAGAAAATCCATCGTCAACCCTCTATCACCTACCGTCAAAATATTATCATGGTATTACTTTATAAAGCTTCAACACACGAGGGGAAAATCGTCAGGGGCATTATCGAAGCGCGTGATGTTCAGGAAGCGGCGAACTATTTGAGAAATCATAAACTGCTTCCGATCAGTATTACTGAGCATAAGGATAATCCTCTCTCAACGGTATTTTCCTTCAAAGGAAAGGTCAGCCGCGCAGACCTCACGTTTGTTACGAGACAGATTGCTTCGATGCTAACGTCAGGGCTGACGCTTGTCCAGTCACTGAACATTCTCCGAGACCAGATTAAAAAAAAGGCTGTTACTGATGTGATTAGCCAGATTACGACCGAGATTGAGGGTGGTAGTACGTTTTCCCAGGCTCTGTCCAGTCATCCTATGATCTTCTCCCCGATTTATGTCTCACTTATTAAAGCAGGAGAAACATCAGGTCTTTTGGATAATATCATGACCAGGCTGGCAGAAAATTTAGAAAAAGAAGAGAGACTGCATTCGCAGATTACCGGTGCACTTCTCTATCCTGTCATCGTCCTTGTGATGATGGTTGTCGTTATTTTTATTATGATGCTTTTTGTGTTTCCACAGCTGAATTCGCTCTATGAATCATTATCCATCGAGCTTCCGTTTACAACGAGAGTGCTGGTAGGACTTTCAGAGTTTACTGTTCAGTTTTGGCCAGCATTTCTGCTTGGCGGTGTCGGGGCAGGGTTTTTGTTTCGGAGGTGGTATCGATCCAAACCGGGGAGAAAACAGTTTGACAGTGCGATACTCAAACTCCCGCTGTTCGGTAAAATTATCAGGTTTCGTATCCTGACAGAGTTCGCCAGAACCCTGGGCATCTTAATCGGTTCAGGCGGTCCTGTGGTCGGTTCTCTTTCTCAAGCCAAAGATGTTACCGGTAACGTTCTCTACGAGGAAGCGACGGCGAAAATAGCAAAGCAGGTAGAAAAAGGCGTCTCAATCGGTGATGCATTCGGTGCCTCACCTCTGTTTCCTCCGCTTATGGTGCAGATGATTCGTGTCGGTGAGCAGACAGGAAAGCTGGATGAAAACTTAACGAGAGCTTCGGATTATTTTGAGCGAGAAGTAACACAATCGGTGAAGACGATGACAACAGCCATGGAGCCGTTTATTATGGCAGTTCTCGGCCTGGGTGTCGCGTTCCTCCTCATAGCCGTTATCACGCCGATTTATAAAATCTCAAGCTCGTTTTGAGTTCTTGACAGAGCGATTACAGATGTGTCTTAATAAGTATAGGAACCGACATATGAAAGCGTTTAGCACTACTTTCTCCCACTCCCTCCGCAAAGGTTTCACCCTGATCGAATTACTCGTCGTTATCGCTGTTCTGGGAATTCTCGCTGCGGTTGTTCTTGTCGCGCTTGATCCGTTAGAGCAGATCT
Organism: uncultured Gammaproteobacteria bacterium; assembly: GCA_964579845.1. GTDB lineage: Bacteria > Patescibacteriota > Microgenomatia > Levybacterales > UBA12049 > CAZOHC01. Next base: position 2,535 of record CAZOHC010000008.1, read on the forward strand.
CACGCGGACGTGACTCCGGAAGGATCAGCTCTGTTGCTCAGTTGGGTCATGCAATCCAAGCCTATGCTACCTCTTCAGGCAACTACCCTGCAGTTACCAGTAATTGGCAGCAGGCGTTGATCGATGCAGGCGAGATCAAAAAAACAGTCGAGGTTTCAATTGCTGAGGAATGTGGTCCGACGAATAATATGGTCGGCGGTATTTGTTATGCGGCGAACGGGCCGTCTGATGTCGTACTGTGGACAGTGTTAGAATCGAAAAATTCAAAATTGAACGCCAGTGATACGGATACTCCTTGCGGTGATACTGTAGTCGCGATGTACACCACGGTGAAAGGTCAAGCAGGATTAGCTTGTGTTTCCAGTCCCACAGTAGTAACCGGAAATGAACCTCTTTTCTGACCTATCCGCTCGCTATTTCTTCGTAATTCTTCTACACTGATACGAGATGGAGTTTTTACCGCTTTTTCTTTTTTTCATCGGACTGTTCTTCGGAAGTTTTTTTCTCGTACTGATCGATAGGCTTCCGCGAGCAGAGTCATTTCTCATCGGGCGATCAAAGTGTGAATTTTGCGGACATATTCTCAACTGGTATGATCTTATTCCGGTTATGTCATTTCTTATGCTAGGAGGAAAATGTCGGTATTGTCATAAGAAACTATCAGTCCGCTATCCTCTCGTTGAGGTACTCACCGGCATTCTCTTTGCCTCTGTTCCTCTGCTTCTTGGGTTCGGAGAATTCACGGTTTTACAACTGCTCTTTACATTATTCGTCGTTTCGACGTTTGTCATTATCTTTTTTATCGATCTGAAATACGGCATTATCCCGTTTCTGGTCGTGCTTCCGGCAACATTTCTCGCACTTCTCTATCATATGATTACCGGTCCTGAGCATATCATTTCAGTACTGCTCTCATCACTGCTTGCGGCAGGGTTTTTCTTCTTCATTTTCCTCCTTACAAAAGGACGAGGTATGGGATTTGGTGACGTCGTGCTGGCAGGGTATCTGGGGATGCTGCTCTCGTTTCCCGACATCATCTATGCCCTCTACATCGCTTTCTTGACAGGTGCATGTGTATCTCTCATACTGATTGTAACCGGGAGAAAAAAGCTGAAAGGAGGCACGATTCCCTTCGGTCCGTTTCTTATTGCCGGTGCCTACATCAGCCTCTTCTGGGGAGAACAGCTTTTTTCTTGGTTTACGGAGTTATTTTTGCTGTAACATGGTATGGAACGGGAGCGATACATAAAAAAAAGAAATACGTTCATCACGAATGTTATGTCAGGCTTTACGTTAATAGAGTTGATTGTGGTCATAGCAGTGGTCGGACTTTTGGCAGTGGGTGTGATGACTGTCATCAATCCGGTTGACCAGGTTCAGAAAAGTCGGGATGCACGGCGAAAAGCTGATCTGAGTTCGATTGCCAAAGCGCTGGAACTTTTCTATCAAGATAACGGCTATTTCCCGGATTCAATGAACGGCTTTATCTATGATGATGTTACTTCGCAGACAATCGAATGGGGGTCTGATGGCTTCAAACCGTATATGCAGCAAGTACCCAAGGATATGAACAGCTCGAAAAAATATTCGTACCATTCGACAGGAGAGTCATACTGGATATTCGCTTCTTTGGATCGTGGAGGGAAAGACAATCAAGCATGCAATGCTCCGGATGATAGTCCCTGTTCCCGTGCAGTTGTCGTTGGTGCCCAGTGTGGTGAAGGAAGCCTTTGTAACTACGGGATCTCGAGTCCGAATGTGTCTGTGAATTAGTGGATAATATATTAAGATTGCAGATTTGGTGTGGGTTTGAGAATTTCAAATTTAAAATTTCAAATTTTAAATTTTAGGTTTTAAGGTAATGATTAACATTATGAAGTACGATGTGCGTTTTATGAATAAGGGGTTTACATTGATCGAACTTTTGATAGTAATCGCGATTATCGGTGTCCTGACGACGATTGCATCGGTCAATTTTATCGGTATCCGTGAGCGTGCACGGGATGCACAACGAAAGTCAGATCTCGCACAGATTCAGACTGCTTTGGAGTTGTATCGAACTGACCGGGGCTTGTATCCTGAACTTGCAGAATATCCAGGATGTGACGATCCGATTCAGAGTCAGACGTCTGTCTATCTGAAAAACACGCCGTGTGACCCTGAGTCCGGTGACCCGTATGATTACAGGCCTTCTGCTACTCAGGCAGACTACACGCTTAGTACCTGTCTGGAGAATGAAAACGACAAGGATCGGAGGATAGATGCAACAAACAGTGCGGGATGTTCCGAAGGCAGAGTCTCCTATGTTGTCGAAAATCCATAAATGTATTGACGGTTTTACACCGCAAGGGCGCTTTGCCCCGTACCGGGGTTTTACCCTGATTGAATTGGTCATTGTTGTTGCATTGATCTCACTGATCTCAGGTATGGGGTTTATCAGTTTGCGGGATTATGCGACGAAACAGTATGTGACAGGCACGACAAATGATCTTATCGCTGCACTTCGAATGGCGAGGTCACGCGCACAGACACAGGTTAAAAATACCTCAGACCCTGTATGTCAGACTGCACCGCTTGAGGGATATAGTTTTGCATTCGACTGTCAGGAGGGTTCCTGCACAGGGTATAGTATTGCACCCGTCTGCGGCGGAGTACGCGGGAGAGCGATTGATGAAGTTCCTTTCTCACCTGAGGTACGTGTTACGACCTCGACTTCGGAGTATTTTTTTACCACAGTGACTGGCATCGTCGAAGGAGTCGATGATTATGGTCATATCACCATCACCGGTGATAATGACGAAGCAGCAAGCATCTCTGTTCATAAAGACGGGAGGATAACGAGTGAAGAATAATCAATCCGGCCAGACATTGCTTGAAGTTTTAGTCGCACTCTCAGCAGTGCTTATTATCCTCACAGCAGTCACATCAATCGTCATATCATCACTCAGCCAATCAGTCAGCAGTAAAGACTATTCAGGGGCTACACAATACGCACAGGAAGGTCTGGTATCGATTGAACAACAGGAACACCTGGGAACAGGCATGTATTGCCTCGCCGCAGACGGTTCCTCAACAGTCGGTACGTGCCCCGAGTCTCAACTGGAAAAGTACAGACGCGAAGCTGTCATCGATCAGTCAGCCTGTGGAGACATGCTGAAAAAAATTACCGTTATTGTTTCATGGACTGATTCGACCTGTAAAACAGCACCGTATTGCCGTACAGTCGAACTGAGCTCTTGTACTGCCGATACGTTATGAAAATACAGAAGTTATTTACAACCATGATAAAACGATTGCAACTCCGGCCAGTCCAGTTGCAGGCAGGATTTACGTTCGTTGAACTGTTAGTTTCGATGATGATTCTTATGGTGGTGGGTAGTATTATTTTGGTGGTTTTTTTCTCCTCACTTCGCGGGACCGGTCGTTCACAAGCACTCATTACGCTTAGGCAGAACGGGAACTATGCGCTGTCACAGATGACGAAAAATATTCGTCAAGCAGCATTGATCGTTGATGAAGCGTCCTGTACTGAGACAAAAGCTGAATCAGTTACCGTCGTCTCACCGTTTGACAGCGCTGAAACGACGTATCGGTGCACGGAGTCCGGTATCGCTTCCATCAGTGCGACACAAACCTACTATCTTGTTGACACGACCGATGATGTGACGATTTCAGCCTGCTCGTTTACCTGCGGCAGGCACGAACTATCCGATGTTCCATACGTGCAGCTTGACTTTACTCTCGAAACACCTGAGAGTCGGGCTTTTTCAGCAGAAGATCCTTTCAGTTTCTCAGCAACAGTCTTGCTCAGGAATTATCGCTACTAAGCCTAGCTTCATTGACAGAAGAATGAGCGCCTTGTTACGATACTAGTAACGACTTTATGGTAGTTTCGTCACTGAAAAAGTTTTCTGTCAACTCCCCACAGCACACGCATGAGCGTGGCCAAATTCTTCTGGTTGTCGTGCTTTTTATGGTCGTGATACTCACCATCGGACTTTCCCTTGCGACGAGGAACCTCACGAATCTGCGGCAATCGTCAGAAGAAGACAGTTCACAGCGGGCTTTCTCAGCTGCCGAAGCAGGGCTTCAGGTCGCACTTCAATCAGATCAAAGTACCGGACGAGTCGATTTCGCAGAGGGAACGACATATGAAGCTAAAGTCTCAGCCATCACTGCACGTGAACTGGCACTCAATGGCGGAAATCAACTCCTCAGGAACGAGAGCGTTGATGTCTGGCTCTCAACATATCCTGGCTACACGAATCAATGGTCAGGACGCATCAGCCTCCATTGGGGAGATCCATTAGAAAGTCAGTGCCCTGATACGTCAGCGTTTGAGATCGCGATCTTATCCGGCACATCAGTCACGAATCCGTCGTTGACTCACTATGCTGTTGACCCCTGCAATAGGGGTAATAACTTTACTGCCAGCGGTATCACCCAGACGCCGTATACGCTTGACGGCAGGACATACCGATACACGCTGCGTTTGCCTCAGATAACAAATGGGTACCTCATGAGAATTATACCGCTTTATCGGAATACACGGTTAGCTGTTGCTGTCACCCAAGGAGGACCGCTTCCTGTTCAAGGAAAAGTGATCGAGTCAGTCGGGATCTCCGGGAATACCCATCGGAAAGTCGTTGTGGTTCAGGGTAATCCGAAAGTTCCGCTTGAGATTTTTCCTTATGTCTTATTCACGCCGTCAGCAATATGAAAAGTAAAACATTCGGACTTGATATTGGAGCAGATACGATAAAAGCAGTCTGGCTTGATGCTGAAAATGATCAGGTAAGCCTGCTGTCTTGTGCCGTCTACCCCACTCCGCCTCGAGGCATGATTTCTGAGTCGCTGATCGATCACGAAGAAATGGCGCAGGCCATCAAACAGATGATGAATGAAGGGAAAATCACTTCCCGTTCCGTTCATATTGCTCTTGCTGATAATCAAGTTTTTACAAAGGCGATCGAGATGCCGCTTCTTTCAGAAAAAGAGCTGAGTTCGGCAATCAAATGGGAGGCGGAACAGTATATTCCGGCTTCTTTATCAACGATGACGATTGATCATCTGATTCTGAAAGAAATCGTTACCGATCAAGGTCCCAAAATGCTTGTGTTACTGGTTGCAGCACCGACAACGCTCATTAAACGGTATCAGCGGATTCTGGAGATGGCAGGACTCAAAATTGAGTCTGTTGAGACAGAGGTACTCTCCATCGTTCGTTCAGCACTTCCTGTCGGTGTCTCTCCGACCAGCTTTATTCTTCACATCGGCACAGTCAGTACTGCTTTTGCTATCGTGCAGGAAGGGGTCATCGTTTTTACCTACTCAATTCCGATCGGCGGACTCGCAATTGATCGAGCGATTGCCTCAGATTTCGGGTTTTCTCTCAATCAGGCAGGTGAGTACAAAAAAACATACGGAGTGAAAGACGATAATCTATCCGGGAAGATCGGCCGAGCTATCGGACCTGTAATCGCATCGATTGTTCAAGAAGTGAAAAAAGCATTGGCATACTATAAAGAAAAATATCGAAATGAATTTCCGGTTGATCAACTGCTTCTTTCAGGAGGTACAGCCGGTATTCCCGGTATTACTGCGTACTTTGCAGAGCAGCTCGGTATGGAGACGACGGTTATCAATCCGTTTGAGATTCAAAAGATCGGCCATGTGCCGAAAGAGATTAATTCCAACGGCTATGAGTTCGGTACTGCGCTGGGACTTGCCTTAAAAGAATATGAATAAATCAATTAACCTGAGCATTCAGGAACATGAGGATCCGAGGCTTAAGAAACGTATTCGACTGCTTCGACTTACTTCACTGAGTATTCTATCATTGGTCGTACTTTCTGCGGTGGCACTTTTTTTTATGATCTTAGCATCACCGCTTCCTGAGCTGAGACAACAGGAAAATGCTGCTGCTACCCGTCTTCGAGGGCTCAGTGAACGATCGACCAAAGTTTACCTGATCCGCGAGCGACTGGGTGGGATTACGACGATTCTTGAAGAGCGTCCTGTGCTTGATCGTCTTCTTACAAGAATTCAAGGGCAGCTGCCTGAGGGTGTGATTATTGATTCGTTACGGACTGATGCATCATCGATTACGATTACCGTCTCATCGCCCTCACTCCTGTCACTTAATGCATTCATAGATGCACTCATCAGACTGAAAGAAGATGTACAGCTTTTTTCATCGATTACACTGTCAGAAGTACGATACGACAGCGAAAACCCGCGGTATATCGTGACCGTTCATTCAACACTATAATATGGCAACACACTCTTTGAATCGAAAACTCTATCTGAAATATCTGGAATATAAAGACTTACCGTACTTCTCGTATGTACTTTACGGCGTACTTATCGTACTAAGTCTGTTGTTACTCCTCTACGTTATCACTCCTCAAGTCACGAATTGGCTATCTGTTCGTGAGGAAGTGGCACGAACGAGAGCGCGTATCTTAACGATGCGGGAGAATATTACATACCTTGAGAATGTGGATGTCATACAACTCAATGATGACTATCAAGTCGTTACAACTGCCCTCCCGCCAGAGGGGGACGTTTCACGCCTTATCGTTGCGATTAATGTCGCGGCCTTGAACGCAGGTATTGTGCTTGATGATTTTTCATTCCAAGGAGGAGAGCAAGCTTCCCGTACCAGAGCCGGTGCGAGCAGGTCAGATGATACCGCAAGAATCACCTTTAGTGTTCAGGGTTCACTTCCGCAGACGATTCGACTTCTGGCAGAATTGCAGCAGAAGATACCGCTTCTGGCAGTTGAGTCACTCAACGCACAGTTCCAGACCAATAGTCGAACGAATGTCACTGTAGTGTATTATAAAAAAGAGCTCCCAACGATACCTGAGAACCGTGATCGAAAAATAGAAGCGCTGACACCAAATCAGCGTCTGCTGGTTGATCAGCTGAAGTCATGGCAGGTCTCACAGATCGAGTTCGCGTCTCCCGAGGCTACGACATCTGCTTCATCGTCGCCGTTCTAATGATCGCTTCTCCGTAGGTCCGGTCTGATTGACTGTGTCTTTTTCACTGCTTCTTCATGACGCCAGGTATCAATTTTTTTATGATCCCCAGAAAGCAGTACTTCGGGCACCGTTTGGCCGTCATAGACTGGAGGTCTCGTATAATGCGGATATTCGAGCAGTTTCGCCTCACTCGACTCCTCTAACGAAAATGATTCGTTCTCCGTTGCTTCAGGCTTCAGAACACCCGGTAGAAGTCTTGTTACCGCGTCAGTTATGAGCATTGACGGTATCTCACCGCCTGTTGTGACGAAATCTCCGATTGAAACTTCTTCATCAATATACTGCATAATCCGTGCGTCAATCCCTTCATAATGGCCACAGATAATGATGAGATGGTCATACGTTGTGTATGCTTTTGCCTGATTTTGCGTAAACGGCGTTCCTGATGCTGACATCAGGATCACTCGTTCAGTGGCATTTTGTATACGGTTTTTTTCAAGTGCTTCATGGACAACATCAACCCGCATGACCATTCCCACACCTCCACCGTAGGCTGTATCATCGACGGTTTTATGCTTACCGAATCCGTAATCTCTGATATCTACGATCCGAATCGTAACCAGGTTTTTCGCTTGCGCATGCTTCAGAATTGATTCGGTAAACGGTCCCTGAAACATCTCAGGAAATAAGGTGAGTATAGTGATTGTCATAGTAGGTAAATTATACTACGTGCAGTTTTCAGTTGAGGATTTATTCTTTTTCAGCCAGAGAGATAGATATGCGTTTGTTTTGTTTAATCGCAGGGATTTTCATGACGTTGCGAATGCTCCGGATGACCTTTCCGTCTTTTCCGATAACTTTTCCCATGTCATCTTTCGCAACTGTAATGGTAAAGACCGTAACCCCTTCTTCTTCTCCCTCAATAACAGAAACTTGATCAGGATCAGTAACGATCGAGGATATAATGTGCGTAAGCGTATCTTTCATTATTTTACGATTTCTGAGACTGTCAGCGATGGCTGAGCACCCTGTGATATCCAGTAGTTATACCGTTCCATGTTAATCTGGTCTTTAACGACAGGAGACCCTTTCTCGTAGAATCCGAGATTTTCGATATAGTCACCATCGCGCTTACTCCGCTTTTCTTTCACGACAACGCGGAACTTACGTTCTCCTTTTTTTCCTACTCTGGTTAATCTGATTACAACTGCCATAAGCTATAAGGTATTTTACCATGAATGAGGCTCGTTCTCAAGTACTTATCCGTTTTTACCTTGGAGGCGGTCAAGAGCTTGTTTCGCGGCATTTTCTTCCGCTTCTTGTTTGGATTTTCCGGTCCCTTCTCCCATGACTTCGTTATTCACCACGACGCCGATAGTGAAAATCTTGGCGTGAGGGGGTCCTTCCTCGTGGAGGACTTTGTAAAACGGTGAATTCTGCTTCTGACTTTGTACGAATTCCTGCAGCAGGCTCTTCGGATCCTTAAAAGCTTTCCGCTCGACATAGATCTTAATTTTCGGAATCAAGATTCCGTGGAGAAACTCACGAACAGTTTCAATACCTGAGTCAAGGTACAACCCGCCGATGAACGCCTCAAAGCTATTTGCAAGGAGTGATTCATTCTCCCGACCTTTTGACTCTTCTTCTCCTTTAGAAAGTCTTAGATAACTTCCGAACTCACATTCACGTGCTAATCCTGCCAGACTCTTTGTATTTACCAGTAAACTGCGTAAATTCGTCAGCACACCTTCGTTAAATTCAGGGTAGTTGTTATATAAGTAATCTGAGACGACAAATGAGAGGATACTGTCGCCTAAAAACTCGAGTCTTTCGTTAGATTCAACTTTTTCCCGGGATTCATTCAGATACGAACGATGGGTGAAAGCCTGCTCAAATAATTTTTCGTCTTTAAACTTCGGAAGGTTTTTCATGTTTGATAATGTTGCCGAGTGCCCCGTTAATAAAGGCCGGACTTGTTTCCCCTGCATATTCTTTTGCTAACTCAATTGCCTCATCAATAATAACATGCTGCGGTTCTTTCTTTTCAATAACAAGTTCGTAGACTGCGAGTCTGAGGATCGCGAAATCAATT
>CAZOHC010000008.1:11625-27043 GCA_964579845.1 uncultured Gammaproteobacteria bacterium
GATGTGGATCTACTAATCAATTCGGTTAATCTTTTCAATCGGAAATTCAGGAGCCGCTTCATTTATTCTGCGGTCAAGGAGTTCTTTCTGGTCTATGATTTCTCGGGCTTTGGGGTCAATTCTCTGATCGTGAAACTCGACTTTAAACAGTTCTTCGATCAGTTGTTGGCGTCTTTTGTGGCGCGGATCATTTGGGGTCTTCATTTTTTCTGACGGTAACTTTATCGACTGAGACAATCTGCTGACCTTTATAATATCCGCATGCTGCACATACCGTATGCGGTAATGCACTTGCTCCGCAGTTTTCACACGAAATCATGCTCGGAATTTTGAGCGCGATTGCAGCGCGTCTTTTGCCTTGTCGGGCTCTGGAATGTCGTTTTTTCGGTTCTTGTGACATAATGTGAGTTTGTAGAAGGTAGAAGATTTCTACGCGCTACGTGCCATTTCTTACCCTCTATTATATTTCATTCAGGCTCAAGTTGCAAGACCTTATCAAAAGTCGCAGTGACCCGAAGGTGACAGATGAACTATGTATTTGTCAGTGACCGAGCCGTTTTTTCTGTTACCGTGACGGTTGAATGGCTTCCATGAGGCCGACCCCTGTTTTGGAATTGCGATTCACAACTGAATTTCCGGTAATGATGCCTGTCTGCCACGTATAGGATCTGTCTGTTGATTTATTGAGCGGTGCGGAGATAACGTAGTTGAGCTGTACCTGCGGACTGGTGACAAATGTTGCGGTATATTGATTATTTTGAGCGTTTCGCTGCGTTCGTACTTCGTTAAGTTTGGTTGACGTAGCGTTGGGATAATAAATTGTTGCTGTCTGATAATTCTGAAAGCTGTTTCCACGCTGAGCGGAGCTGAGAGTATCCATATGGTATGCGGTTCCGTCCTCATCCCAGAAAACGAGCCAGTTGCTGGTCAATCGCTCAGGTGTGCTCAGAAATGCGAGGTCGAGCGCATTTGAGGTATAGGTTTGTGCATACTGGACCCAGACATCAGCCGTTCCTTCTGATGTTGTGATTGTCCCCTCTCCGAAGTAGATAAATTTTGTATATCCCGGATATGATTGTGTACTGATCGGATAGCTGATCTTATTCATCGTAATTCGGACGGTTCTTGTCTCGATCGTTACTTCAGCAGTGCTCTGATCTCTGGCATTTGCCTGCAGCTGCGTTCTGATATTCCAGGCGCTGATAAGTGGGTTCGGGACGATCTGTGACGTCGGGACTGCAGTCGTCACATTCTCACGAAACCAAGACGAGGCATTATAGTAGTTTACTTTCGCATACTGGGTATAGTTGGTCTCTTGCTCAAATCGGGAAACATTAATAAAAATCGTATGGAATGGTTCTTTTTTCGTGATGATTGCCAGTGAATCATCGAAATATTGTTTTCCCGGCAGATATTGGATGACACTTCCCTGTTGTTCTGGTGTTACGACCGGAGCTGTGACCTGGGGCACCTCAGTCGGGCTTGGTGTCGGGGATGGCACCTGTTCTGATGCTGATTGACCTTGGCTTCCTCCATTTATCATCATACCGAGCAGAAACATGATCAAAAATCCCAGTACCACGCCCCCTATCAGGATGAATTTTCCGTACTGTTTCAGCAATTTTTGTACCTGATTTTGCGGCTCAGGTGGTGGTTCAGTTCCATTTGGAGGAGGAACGGGTTGCTGAGGCGGTGGTTGTGGGGCAGGCGGTTCCGCAAGCGTATATGTTTCCATATACTCAGTGTAGATTTAAGTGTTTTGCTTTGTCAATGAATGAGATAGTGTGATACACTTATAATGATGTCATTACGTTTATTACAGTTAAACATTGAAGAAGGAAAGCAATACGAAGAAATCGTGTCATTCGTGAAAAAGCATGATTTTGATATTCTGCATTTCCAGGAAGTGACTTCAGGCCGGCATAATATTCGCGGTATGGAAGCTTTCGCTGTTATAAAACAAGCATTAGGGTATGACGGATTACAGGGTATCAGCTGGAGACTTCAGGGCGATCCGTCGACGTATTTCAGTAATTCGACGTTTTTTAAGCCTTCTCTCACTCCCGTTTCATCGAAGACGGTGTATCTGAATCCGTATGAGGAAACAACTGAGGAAACGCTTCATGATTACACGAGTCACACGCACTGTGCACTGGATGTTGTCTTTATGCTCAACGGGAAAAACGTACACTTTCTCAATACCCATCTCGCATGGGGTCCGACACCTGTGGATGAACCGTACAAAGTCGAACAGGGAAAAGTACTGTATGAATATATAAAAGGATTATCAGAACCGTTCGTACTCTCGGGTGATTTTAATGTGACTCCTGATTCACAGATCGTAACGTGGATGAATGAACTTGGGAAAAATCATGTTGTTGAAGCAGGCATAACGAACACGTTGAATCCGAACACGCATCGGGTTCAGAAGTTGTTTCCGGAGGGGTTGGCTGTTGATTTTCTCTTTACCGATCCTTCGCTCCAGACGACGGACTTTCAGCTGATCGATACACCTGATTTGTCTGACCATTACGGGCTGTCTGTTGTGATCGAAGCTTTGTAACACGCTAATAACAGTGCTGTAAAGCATGTTACTCTTCTCTTCCCTTTCGGTCAGTTTTTCGACCAATACCTAGTCCGGTGAAACTTGTTTATGTGTGACTGCTTCTACTTTTTTCTTCAACGCAGGATAGTCAGCCAGTTCCGCTCCGAATTTTTTCGCACTGTCTCTGGCTTTCTGAATAAGGTCGAGATCTGAAAATGTGGCAATTTTCAGGTCACGTGATCCTGATTGGAGCGTACCGTATAGTTCTCCGGGACCGCGCATCCGCAGATCGAGTTCTGCGAGTTCCGCTCCGTTGTGTGATGTCTCCATTGCCTTGAGACGTTCAAGCGTTTTCGGTGATGTTCCTTCCGTAAACAGCAGGCAGTATGATTGCTTGTCCCCTCTTCCTACTCTGCCTCGCAGTTGATGAAGTTGTGCGAGACCGAAGCGTTCTGCTGCTTCGATCATGATGACAGTGGCATTCGGAATATCGATACCGACCTCAACGACCGGTGTCGCGACGAGAATCTGGAATTTTTTTTCTTTAAATTCCGCGAGTACCTCTGATTTTTCTTTCCCTTTCATTTTTCCGTGTAAGAGGCCAAGCTTCAGATCAGGAAACACGTGTGTTCGCAGTCTCTCGAATTCTACCGTTGCTGCGCGGACTGTCTGCATATTCTCCGATTCTTCGATAAACGGACAGATGATAAATACTTGTGAATCTGTCTCATTCACTTGTTTTCTGATCCAGTCATAGGCTTTATCCCGTTTCTCAGTCGGAACCAGCCAAGTCTTAATATATTTACGGCCTTTCGGCATGGTCTGTAAGTATGATAGATCCAGATCGCCGTACAATGTCAGTGCTACGGTCCTGGGGATCGGAGTTGCAGTCATCGTGAGGAAATGCGGGTTATTTCCCTTTTCTCGGATGATGCTGCGCTGTTCGACACCGAATCGTTGCTGTTCATCGACGACCACCAGACCCAGGCTCTCAAAAGCTATTTTGTCGACTAACACAGCGTGTGTGCCGACTAAAACATGAAATGTCTCATCCTTCTGCATTTTCTTACTTCCCGTGACGAGTGAAACTTTAACTCCTAACGGATCAAGTAAGCCTGAGAGCGTTTTATAATGCTGTTCGGCTAAGATTTCTGTGGGAGCCATAAGGACTGACTGAAATCCATTCAAGTGAGCTAGGTAGATCGAAAACGCAGCGACAACTGTTTTCCCGCTTCCGACATCTCCCTGGAGTAGCCTATTCATGGGTTTATCAGACGCTGTGTCTTTGAAAATATCATTGATAGCTTTTTCTTGGCTATCAGTCAGCGTGAACGGGAGGCTTTGTCTGAGAGTGCCAATGTCATCTGCATATGCTTCATAGGTAAATGCCTGGCCTTTCAGTCTTTTTTCCCAGTCCTGCCGCCGTTGAAGTGAAGCAAGCTGCAGAAGAAACAGCTCATCGAATGAAAGTCTCTGTCTGGCAGTTGATGCCTCGGTAAAATCGTTCGGGAAGTGGAGCATTCTGAGTGCCTCGAGGAGGTGTGGATACGAGGCCTCCTGTATCAGAGAATTAGGTAAATACTCCTGAATCTCAGCCTTATGATCTGATAAGATTTTGTGAATTTGTCTCCTCAACCACTTAGAGCTTACCCCTCGTGTTTCATGGTAGATCGGAACCAGTCTCCCGGTATGGAGCAGTTCTGATTTCTTATCTTTCATGATTTCATACTCAGGCGATTGCATGACTAATTTTCTGCCGAAAAAATCAATCCTGCCTGAAAGCGAGAGTCTGTCCTGAGGGTGAATATATTTGGTCAGAAACGGTTGGTTAAACCACACGATTTCAATACTTCCTGTCTCGTCTTCGATAACAGCCCGCTGAATTTTTTTATAATTTTTGGTGAACTCATTTTTCATTTCGCGGACAGTTCCCTGAATCGTGACTGTTTCACCGCTTTGGACACGACTGATTGGCGAGATCAGCGAGAAATCGTCATATCTGGTCGGTGCGTGGTAGAGGAAGTCTTCAAGGGTAAAAATACCGAGTTTCTCAAGCCTGGTTGCATAGGTTTTATACAAGCGGCCTGCTTCTTTGATCGGGGTTTGTAGATTCATAACGTTTGTTAATCGTCTTACGGTTGCGGTGCTCGTTTCGTTGAGCGGTTACGTTCATCGTTACCGAGTCCGATACCATCTTCGACACCGTCGAACGTTTGACGATTATTACAAGTGCCTGAATTATAGTGGATTATCAGGGATTAGAGAAGCGTCATGTACGGAAGCATTGTTGAGAGAATCAGTGCCAAGGCGACGATGCCGACGATGACCTTTCCGAGTGTCGGGTGTTTCTTAAAGAATTCCATAAGAGTAGTATATTACGAAGTTTTCAGTTTGACAATTCTCCGTTTTCCGATTCTGAGTATCATACCATCTGTCACAGGCACCGTTGCATTCGGATCAGTAATTTTCTCACTGTCTGCCTCAACTCCTCCCTGTTGAAACAGGCGTTTTGCCTCTGATTTCGATTCCGTAAAGTTATATTCGAAGAGAAAGTCGCCTGTTATCATGGTATGCGGTGGAACTGTTACCTCCTCTATTTGTTCCGGAAGCTCGTGCTTCTGAACCACGTGTTCAAAACTATCCTGCGCTTTTTGTGCATCTATCTCTGTATTGAGCTGCTTCACGATTTCAAAAGCAAGTCGTTTCTTAAACGGCATAGGGTGTTCACTGTCTTGAAGTTTTTTCTCGATGTCTTGTATTTCATGCATCGGAATATCTGTCAGGTATTCGAGGCCTTTGACGATAATCTCATCCCCGAGCGCCATGATTTTCGCGTATAAGTTTTCCGGAGTATCAGTGAGCGCGATAACATTTCCTTCTGTCTTCCCGATTTTTCGACCTGAGGCATCTGTCAAGAGTGGTGTGGTCATGACAAATTTTTCTTTTTGTAGATAATCTTTGACCAATTGACGACCTGTCAGCATATTAAAGGTCTGGTCAGATCCACCGACTTCCAGATCTACGTTCATCGCGACAGAGTCATAGCCTTGAAGTAGCGGATAAAAGAATTCCCGTAGGTTCAATGTTTCATTATTTTTCAGGCGCTCTTGGTATAAATCCCGCTCAAGCATCTGCTGGAGTGAGAAATGGCCGGCGATCTCAAGTATGTCTTTGAGCCGTAGCTCATTCAGCCAGTCACCGTTATATCTAATTTCGACCGGATTCTCCCCGTCAAATCGGACGATTTTCCCTGCTTGCAGGACATAATCTTTTGCATTCTGTTTCAGCTCCTCATTTGAAAGATACTGTTCCCGGGAGCGGGTTTTACCCGACGGATCACCAGCTTGCCCTGTCCCGTCGCCAATCAGAAAAATAACCTTGTGACCGAGCTTTTGCCAGGCAGCCAGTTTCCTCAGACCGATCATATGCCCGATATGCATCTGAATACCTGTCGGATCAAATCCCTGATACAGCGTGAGTTTTTTCCCGGAACGCAGTACTGCCTCAAGCGCATCTTTCGACGGATACACGGTATCAACGCCGCGAGAGAGGAGTGAATTGATAGGGTCCATACGCCTGAGTATACCATATAATTACTTGGGAATTGGGAATTTATCTGTTATCTGAAGTCTGCAATCTGTAATCTGTAATCTGTAATCTGCAGTCTGTAATCTGTTCTCCGTGTACTTATTGAGTGTTTTTGCTATACTGTGGGATAGTTTATGGTTGATTATAACCCCAGACGAAGCCGGAGAACCAGGAGAAGAACTCCCGGTCGGAAATTACCCTCGTTTCAAAATATTTTCCTCGTAAGCCGGATCGTCAAGCTTGCCTTGTTCGGTCTGCTTGCCGCAATAGTTCTCGTGCCGCTTCTGTTCCTCTGGTACAGTCGTGATCTGCCGACTCCAGGAAAACTGGTTACCTCAGATATTAAAGATGCGACAAGGATTTATGACCGCAATGATAATCTCCTCTACTCAGTTTATGAAGATCAGAACAGAACGTATGTGAATCTGGATTCGATTGCGAAACCGCTTCAGGAAGCGACGATTGCCATTGAAGATAAAGACTTTTATAAAAACCAAGGTTTTTCTCCTTTAGCCTATGTCAGGGTGCTTCGGAACGTCTTGCTCGGTCATCGTCTGGCGGGAGCGTCCACGATTACGCAGCAATTGGTTAAAAACGTTCTCCTCTCCTCAGAACGATCGCTTACACGAAAAATCAAAGAGCTGATTCTCGCGATTCAGGTAACCAACAGATACAGTAAGGCAGAAATTCTTGAGATGTATCTGAACAACATCCCCTACGGAGGAACCGCAGTCGGTATTGAAGCTGCTTCGGAGACGTATTTCGGAAAAAGTGCCAAAGACTTAGATTTGGCAGAATCAGCATTTCTCGCTGGACTTCCCCAGAGTCCGAGTGTCTACTCGCCCTTCACCGGGGATAAATATTATGTCGGTAGAACGAACGCCGTTCTGAAGCAGATGGTCGAGGAAAAATATATCACGAAGGAACAACACGAAGTTGCGCTGAAAAAGATTGAAAATTATACCTTCTCACAACGTTCAGCGACGTTTAAAGCTCCTCACTTCGTTATGTATGTCAAGCGAATCCTCGAAGAACAGTTCGGTTCAGAGATGGTAGAACGAGGCGGACTACAGATTACGACGACGCTTGATTACGATATCCAGGAGGATGCGGAAAAAATAGTCAAAGAAGAGATCGATAAACTCGAGGACTATAAAGTCGGCAACGGGGCAGCAGTTATCACCGATCCGAAGACAGGCGAGATTCTCGCTATGGTCGGCAGCCGGGATTACTTTTCAGATGAAGGCGGAGCATTTAATGCTGCAGTTCAGGCGAAGCGACAGCCAGGGTCTTCTCTGAAGCCGATTATCTATGCGAAAGGACTTGAGAAAGGCTATACCCCTGCGACGTTGTTTATGGATGTCAGAACGCAGTTCGGCGAGCCTGCTGCCGGTCAGGAACCGTACGTACCGGTCAACTATAGCGGGAAATTTATGGGGCCTGTCCAGATGCGTTTCGCACTCGGGAATTCACTGAATATTCCGGCTGTGAAGATGTTGGCTCTGGTCGGTGTTAAGGATGCGATGCAGCTCGCATATAATATGGGTATTACTTCTTGGGAGCCGACGACTGCGAATATGCGGAATGTCGGGCTCTCACTTGTTCTGGGAGGACGTGAGGCTACGCTTCTTGAGGAAGTCACGGCATTCGGTGTCTTCGCAAATAAAGGTGTCAGGCAGGATCCGGTAACCATCCTCAAAGTAACTGATAATAAAGGAAAAGTATTGTTCGAGAAAAAAGATCGCGATGGAGACGAGGTTCTGTCAGAAGAAGTCGCATTTCTCGTTTCACATATGTTGCTGGATAACAATGCCCGTGCACAGGAATTCGGGGCTTCATCAGCACTCAGAATTCCCGGAAAGACTGTTGCTGTTAAAACGGGAACGACGGATGAGAAACGTGATAACTGGGCAATCGGTTATACACCCTCATATGTCGTCGGTGTCTGGGTCGGGAATAATGACAACACACCGATGAATCCGCGAATCTCGTCAGGGACGACCGGTGCTTCACCGATCTGGAATAGATTGATGACACTGGTACTCAAAAATAAAAAAGATGAGCCGTTTGAAAAGCCGGACAATGTTGAGGCAGTGATGGTCGATTCCTTCAGCGGCGGCCTTCCTGTTGACGGTCAGCCTCAGCGGAGCGAGTACTTTATCAAGGGCACTGAGCCGACGACAAAATCGCCTATTTATCAGCGCGAGTTCTATGTTTTTAAAGAAGACGATCCAGTCTCAACAGACGGAAAAAACAGATGGCAGGAAGGCATTGATGCATGGATTGAGTCTTCACATAAAGATGATCCGAAGTACCATCCGCCGGATGATGTAAAAAATATCGCCAAAGACGAACCAGATGATGACGATGAGGATAATTGATTCGGATCTGAATGAAAACACTTCGTTTACAGTTCCGGTTATCAGAATCCCAAAGAACTGATTCCGAAGAACTGAGAACTAACTCTTTATTCGCGCATCGTGTTGTTTCTTCAGTCTTGTCAGAATTTTCTCTCTGACTTCTCCGACTTCTTTTCCGGTTATATTCCGGTCTGTATGCTGATAATGGATGTGGAACGTACGTGACGCGTTATATTTATCCAGGAGCGATACCTCAGCAATTACCGTGCTCGTCTGTTGAATCGTATCGATGAGATCGCCGGTCGCGACACTATCATCTACCTCGACAGAGATATCCTCGATAATCGGCGGGTATTTTTGAAGCGGTGTGAAGGTTTTATGCATCGTGGCATGTCGGATGAATTCCTCAAAGTCTATCTCCATATTCAGTAAATCCTCGTCCAGTACTTCAATCGTTCCGATCTGTTTTTTCCCGAGCATGATTGCCGTCTCCAGTCCGCTTTTGTCGATTGCTTTGACGGTGAGATCAGTAATACCCGAATCAGACGCCAGCTGCTCGAGAACTCCTTTTAGCTCGAAAAATGAGGCATGCGGCTGACGAATAACGATGCCGAGATGTTGGGACTGAATCGGAAGTTTTTTACCATGATGCACATAGACATTTCCCAGCTCAAAAATTCGTATCGCTTTCGTTTTTTTATTCGCATCGACTACCTGGAGCAGGCTCGGGACGAGCGTTTTTCGCATATACACGAACTCTTCTCCAAGCGGGTTTTTTAGTTTTACACTTGCTGCTGTGTCCCCTTCGTACATAATCTCAGAGACCATAGGATAGGTGTACACCTCAGTAAAACCCCAGTATTTCAGGGCATGTTTCACTCGAGTCTCCCAGTAAAACGGATCATCTTCGATATGTGTGGTTTCAGCTGAAATAAACGGTGGGAGGACATTCGGAATGTTCTGATAGCCGTAAATTCGTGCGATTTCTTCGATAAGGTCTTCTCTGATACTGACATCATTCAGCCGAAATGTCGGAACCTGTGCCGTTATCAGATCTCCCTGCCGCGTTACGGAGAAATCCAGCTTCTTGAGTATTGATGCAGCCTCATCCGTCGGAATGGCGACTCCTAACACGCCTGCGATATCTTCCTTGGTAACTGTTACTGTTTTTGCCTTCGGTTTATTCGGATAGATATCGAAGATATCACTGAGTATTCTCGCATCCGCCAGCTCTTTAAAGAGTGAGATGCCGTACTGTAGTGCTGTCATGGTGAGTTCAGGATCAAGTCCTTTCTCATTCAGCTGTGCAGCTTCTGTTCTGATACCGAGTTGCATAGAGGTCGTGCGGATTTTATGCGGATTATCATTATTTATGAAAAATACGATCCTCGTTGTTTCATCGGTTACTACACTGTTGGCAAGCCCCATAATGCCGATCAGATCAACGATATTCCCATTTCCGTCATCAGCGATGATATCACCTCCGGTAAGCGTATATGTCTTTCCATCCAACGTGGTAATCGTTTCTCCCGGTTTTGATTCTCTGATGATGAGTTTTTTTGTCGCCAGGCGGTCATAATCGAAAATATGTGTCGGGAATCCGATCGTCCGCATGACGTAGTTTGTGACATCGATCAGGTTATTAAGCGATCTGATATCTGAAGATTCCAAACGATCCCGGATGACTTGCGGTGTTTTTTTCCGTTTTACCTCAAGGACAACAGCACAGATGCGATTTACAAGGGTCGGGTCGTTCTTTATTTCCAGTTTCACGTTATCAATCTGAGCTTGGTGCGAAACATCTTCTTTGTTGAGATCCTTCGTCTCACGCATGATGACAGGCACTGGCAGAGGGGTAAATGTCGCAGTGTGTCCGTACTGCGGCAGCACGGCACTTGCTTCACGTGCGATGCCGACGACCGAAGCGAGATCAGGACGGTTTGTCGTGATCTCGATGTCATAGAGATAGTCTTTGTTCCACTTCTCTACCCGCTCAATCCCGACGCTTGATAACGACAAAGCATCAGCAATCTGCTGCGGCTTTGCATCAGTCTTCAGATAATCTCTCAGCCATGAGTCAAGTATTTTGATGTTCATAGTTTTGTGATAAGTAACAAGTGATAAGAGACAAGTGATAAGTGATAAGTGATAAGTGATAAGTGATAAGATAATCTCTTATTGCTTATTGCTTATTGCTTATTGCTTATTGCTTATTGCTTATTGCTTATTAAAACTGTTTCAAAAAGTCCATATCATTCCCGTATAACAATCGCAGATCATCGATTTCGAGGCCCTCTCGCATCATGAGCACCCGTTCGACCCCGAAGCCTGAAGCGAAGCCGGTATAACGCTCAGGGTCAACACCGGACGCTCGCAAGACATTCGGATGAACCATGCCTGCCCCACCCACTTCGAGCCAGCCGGCTTTGCACAACCGACAGGCTTCTTTATTTACTAATACACCGGTTCCGTTGCAGACGCCACAGGAGATATCGACTTCGAACGACGGTTCGGTAAATTGAAAGTGGTACGGACGGATTCTGGTCTTGCGCTTCTCACCGAAGTAAGACTTGGCGAAGTAATCGAGGGTGCCTTTCAGATGACTGATGGAGATGCCTTCTCCGACGACAAGTGTCTCGAACTGATGAAACATCGGCGTGTGCGATACATCAGATTGTCTCCGGTACGTTTTGGCGATGTTAAGCATTTTAATCGGAAGGTTCCCTTTTTCAAGTTCGCGTACCTGACCGTTTGAAGTATGTGGTGTCAGGACGAGTGGGCCCTTTTTCGCATCAGGTTCTTGATCGATAAAAAATGTTTCCCAGTCATCGCGTGCCGGGTGATTGTCCGGAAAATTCAGCCCCTCAAATGCATACCAATCCCATTCAATTTCAGGGTGTCTGACACGGGTAAAGCCGATTCGGGTAAATATGGCGGTAATCTCTTCTATCGCTTGGGTAACTAAGTGAAGGTGGCCAAGCGGTGGACGGATACCAGGCTCTGTCACATCCAACATTGCCGAGACTTTTGCCCGTCGTTTCTGTCCAAACTGCTTTTCCTGTTCCGCAATGGCATTTTCGATGATGGTTTTTACCTCATTTGCGACTTTTCCGACTGTTTTTCGCTCATCAATCGGAAGCTTCGCCATCTGCTTCATCGCTTGTGTCAGCGATCCGCTTCTTCCGAGAAACTGCAGCTTGATCTCTTCAAGCTCTTTCGCATTCTCTGCCTCCATGATGAGGGAGAGCGCGTGTTGTTTATTTGATTGTAATTCTTTTTCCATAAGGCACGACGAATAACTTCGCCCATACTCTACCATGTATTATACATGAGGACAAGTAATCTTCGCTTAGTATCGGGGGCGCTATTAATTAACCCGATAGAGCTGTTATGATTTTTTGTTACCGATAAATACATCAACCATCCCCTCATTCTTTGCGAGGAAGGTTACCAGGCCTTCCATTGATGCTGAGTGGTCAGCGGTAATGATCGGCTGTGAAGGTTTGTCGAGCTGCTCGCTCAGTTTTTTCGCTCCTTCGACATTCCCGATATGACGGGCCAAC
Organism: uncultured Gammaproteobacteria bacterium; assembly: GCA_964579845.1. Lineage (GTDB taxonomy): Bacteria > Patescibacteriota > Microgenomatia > Levybacterales > UBA12049 > CAZOHC01. Next base: position 23,682 of record CAZOHC010000008.1, read on the forward strand.
TCTCGTTCTCTTGGGTCAATCTGTCCAGCTTTTCTTTCCATGCATATCACCTCCTTTCAACCACAAAAAAACCCCGCTTAGCGGGGTCGGTTTACGGTGTTACCCTGTTAGCTTATTACACTAACAAACCTCCCCCAGAGGGAGTAAAGTAAAACCAGAAATAATTGTTTTGATGGAGTTTCATACAATAGAAGATTCTTCGCTCTCGCTCAGAATGACAATCTGAGATTATTGTAGCAGTGGATTTTTTCGTCGTCAAGACTGGGGATTAATTAGCGGATTTTGCTTTTTCGACGATCTGAGTAAATGTTTTCGGATCGTTGACGATCAGATCACTCAGAATCTTTCGGTCAAGTTCGATGTTTGACTTCTGTAGTTTATTGATGAACACACTATAGGACATATCATGCTGTTTTACAGCCTCACCGATTCTCGTAATCCAGAGTGTGCGGAAGTCCCGTTTGCGGAGTTTTCGACCATGATACGCGTACGCACCGGCGTGCAGTGCAGCTTCCTGCGCTACTTTAACGAGCTTACTCTTGGTTCCCCGGTATCCTTTGGTCAGACCGAGTAATTTATTATGTTTTCTTCGTGATACGGTTCCCCGTTTGATTCGTGCCATATAATTCTTTCCTGATGTAAGACTACAGAGTTCAAATGTAAGTAGAATTTCTCTTCTTACGTCTGTGATCTTGTATCTTAGATCTTACTTATGCTGCTCCGAGCATTTGTTTGATTTTCTTTGCGAACAATCCTTCCATCTGCTTCGGCTCTTTCTGCCGTCTCAGACGTCTGCTGGATTTGTGTAATTTCAAGTGACTTCCGTACTGTGATTCGTGCATGACTTTTCCTGTCTTCGTCACTTTAAATCGTTTTGATACTGATTTCTTAATTTTTTTCTTCATGATTTCCCTTCTTTTTCTCCGGTGAAAGAACCGCAACAAGCTGATTTCCTTCGAAGCGTGCTTCCCGGTCAACTTTCGATACACTGTCAAGTGCGGCGATCGTTTTCGCGATGATCTCTTTTCCGAATTCCGGATGAGTAATCTGTCTTCCTCTGAATTTTAAGACGAGTTTTACTTTATCTCCGTCCTGTAAAAATTCCCGTCCCCGTCTGATCATGACCTGGAGGTCATTGTCTGACATAAACGGTCCCAGTCGGATTTCTTTCGTCTCTGAAACCTTTGCTTTTCGCTTCTCTTCCCGTTTTTTCTTTTCTTCCTGATAAAGAAACTTCTTAAAATCGATAATCTTCGCAACCGGCGGTTTCGCCTGAGCAGCTACCTCAACCAAGTCCAGTTCCCGATCTTTGGCAATCCCTAACGCTTCTGATTTAGAGAGGATTCCGAGTTGTTTTCCTTCCGCATCCAATACTCGAAGTTCTGAAGCAAATATGCGTTCATTTATCCGGTAAAATTTTTTCTGCGTTTGTTGTTTTTTATGCCTTTTTATCAATTTCGTCAGTGAGTCTCACTAAAAAGTCGGAGAGACTGATTTTTCCCAGGTCTTCTCCGCTTCTTATTCGGACGGAAACTGCGTTTTCCGCAATTTCCTTGTCCCCTATTATACCTAAATAGGGTACCTTTTGTAAAGCAGCGTCCCTGATCTTGCCCTGAAGCGTTGCAGCTTTGTCATTTATCTCGACTCTGATACCTTTTTTCTTCATATCTGAGGCTGCTTTTGCAGCGAATTCGACATGCCGGTCAGCAATCGGGAGCAGCATAACCTGTACCGGTGAGAGCCAAAGCGGAAAAGCACCGCCATATTTCTCGATCAGAAACGCCATAACACGCTCTATCGCACCGATTGATGATCGGTGGATAACGATCGGACGGGCTTCCTCCCCGTTCTCATCGATGTAGGTGAGCTGAAACCGCTCTGGCATGACGAAATCATACTGTACGGTGAACGCCGTGTCTTCTTTCCCGTTCACGTTTTTCATTTGGATATCGATTTTCGGACCGTAAAATGCGGCTTCACCCGGTGCTTCGACAAATGAGGATTTACGTTTGGTCAACGCGTCTCTGAGAACGTGCTCTGCTTGCTCCCAGGCAGCATCATCCTTGAAGTATTTCTTCTCATCAGACCTATCGCCTAGTGAAAGTCGGTAGTAATAGTCCTCACCCTGTTTCAGGGTAAAAATGTCTGCGAGGTACTCAATGAGGTCAAGAACCTTATTAATTTCGTCATCAGCTTGGCTCTCGCGGGCGATGATATGGGCATCAGCTAATGTGAAGCTTCTGACCCGCTGCAGGCCGCTCAGCTCGCCTGATTGCTCATACCGATACAGTTTGGCCAGTTCCGCATAGCGAATTGGAAGTTCTTTATAGCTGTGCGGCTGGCTGAGGTAGAGTTCGAAATGGTGCGGACAGGTCATCGGACGAAGCATATACTGTTCATCATCAATCGTGATCGGTGCATACATGGACTCTTTATAGTACGGGTAGTGGCCTGACTTCTCATAGAGCGCTACATTTGCGATATCAGGCGTGTAGACATGGAGGTAATCACGTTGGAGTTCCTCATTAACGATAAACCGTTCTAACTCCCGTCTGATTGTTGCACCTTTGGGGGTAAAAAGCGGCAAACCTTTGCCGACGACATCTGAGAAAACGAACAGGTCCAGCTCCTTTCCCAGTTTCTTGTGGTCACGTTTTTTCGCTTCCTCAAGCATAAGGATATGTGATGCCAACTCTTCTTTGGTCGGAAACGCTGTACCGTAGATTCGAGTCAGCATCGTATTCTTCTCGTCCCCACGCCAGTATGCGCCTGCTACGGATAATAGTGAAAAAGCTCCGATATCGCGCGCAGGATTTGCTGTATGACCGCCCCGACAAAGATCTTCAAACTCGCCGACTTGATAGAGGGTGATCGGTTCACCTTTCGTCACAATCTCATCGATCAGCTCGAGTTTATACGGATTGTCTTGGTATAGCTTCTTTGCTTCCTCTTCCGTTACTTCACGCTTGGTCCACGCTGTCCAGGATTTTTTTAATTTTCCCATCGTGTTTTCAATTTTGGCAAAATCTTCTTCTGAGATAGTCTGTCCTGTCTCTGACAGGTCAAAATCATAATAAAAACCGTTTTCAATAGCAGGCCCGATGGTGTGTTTTGCTCCCGGATAGAGTTCGATAACAGCAGCTGCCAGAAGATGTGCCGTGCTGTGGCGGAGATTTTGTAGTGATTCTTGGTCGTTCATAGGTAGTGATAAGTGATAAGGGACATGAGACATGGGACATGGGACATGGGACATGAGACAAGTGGCAAGTGATATAATATTCCTGTTCCCTGTTCCCTGTTCCCTGTTCCCTGTTCAGTATTGAATTATCATTTAAACATGTCACATCACACGACAAAAGAGA
>CAZOHC010000008.1:27053-37797 GCA_964579845.1 uncultured Gammaproteobacteria bacterium
TATTAAGTAGTGTGCATTGTGTTTTTGTGAAAAGTGATATGTGATATGTGACATGTGACATGTGACATGGGACATGTGACATGAGTCAAGTGCAAACTGTTCCCTGTTCCCTGTTCCCTGTTCCCTGTTGCTTGTCTTGCCTGTACTATAGCAAAAACGTGCTAGTTTATAAAGTCAGCAGACTCATCAGTAGTATTCTGCTCAGCATTGAAGATGATGTGATCTTCTTCGTCATCACTTTCCGCATATGTAAACTCCACCCCCAATGCCTTAAGAATCGCTGTGGTTCTGCCTGAAACATTCAGTGACTCCTGTTCCGAATCTTCAAATTGATGAATATACTCTGCTGTCAACGACGCAATTATTCCCAGATGTGTGTGCGTGCTGTCGAAGATGATATCATGGCGTCGGAACTCATCTCCTTGATGCGGCAGGCTGTCGTTTACTTCACTGACGATGCGGAGTGTATCGAAATCAACTGTTCCTTCAGTCGGTTGTCTTACCGGTTTGTTTTCAGACGCTGTTCGTATCTCAGTATGTGTTGCTGCAAGCTGCGTATACAGATCTGCTTTACTTTTTTTCTTCCCTTCCAGTCGTTCGTCAGGGGATCTCGGGTCCACTGAGATACGCGCTGCAGGAATTAACGGGTTTCCCCGTCTTTTCTTTTTCTCATCTTCAAAGTTGATGATTTTGCCCAGTTCTTTCATAGCATAAACGCTCCCGCAACCTATTGTCATTTGTCACTGCAAAAAGAATGACATGTCCTGCTTTGTAGAACAATAAAAAAACCTCCCATTTGGGAGGTCGTATTGCATTACCACAGATACAACCTCCTCAGGAAGGCATAGTGGTAATCTTGCGGAAATTGCTGTTCATTTTTTTGTTATAGCATCATTTGTGACAAGTGACAAGTGACAAGTGACAAGTGACAAGTGACAAGTGCTATGAGCTGATGTTGCGGTTGGTAGTCAGGATATAATCAAGGATGTTTGAGATAAAGTCACCGATAACCGGAACGAGGTTTATATTTCGTGCGAGTATCGAGAGAATACCGATAAGTAGTGCTGTGCCGAGGATAGCACCGAATGACCAGCCGATACCTCCGATAATATTATTGAAGAAAATTTCTTTCTTCCCCCGATGCACCAATTCATGTTTCTGTGCCATACAGGTATTGTGGATTATCGGAAAGTTTCTGTCAAACGATGTGTTATAGGAGTGGGCCCAAGAAGAGTCGAACTTCTGACCTTTGCAATGTCAATGCAACGCTCTAACCAACTGAGCTATGAGCCCAAACTGAAGCAATTATACCATACGATTATAGGCAGATGAAGAGTTTTATGCTCTCAATCTGCCTATAAAACATATTCTTACGCATTTTTCGCTCCGTTCTGGAAAACAACTGTCTCCGGAACTCGGTTTTGCTGAAATTCTGCGTGTACGCCGTTATTAAAATCAGAGTCAGGTCGTTTGGTAGGTTGTACCTCATGAGCCTCACGAGGACCGAATCGGTCGTGCCACATCTTTTCCTGTTCAGCCATCTGAGCTTCAGGACTTAAGGTATCAAACGCTAAACGCTCTTGTCTCCGAGCTTCTAAAGCAGCGGTAGCTTGTGCTACTTCTCTGCCCAATGTTCTGATGTCATCAAAATCCATTCCCATTACTAAATCAACATCGTCAGGATTAGGTATATTTGTTCCTCTAAATTTTTCTGCCATAGTAATTCACCTCCTCTCCATAAAAAAACCCCGCTTGGAGCGGGGAGCGGTTTTTCTGCGAATTCAGGTCTTACACAGCATTACCGCCCCCACGAAGGAGGACGACAATAATGTTAAGGACTGAATTTCTGTTCATTACCTTGAAAATATCATACGGATGAGGATCTGTCAATATTTTATTCCAATCGGAAGCTCTGCAGTATTCGGTACGCTCTCCCCTGCTCAGTTCTGTATGATTCATAGAGATTAAGTTCCGTAACTTTGAGATTATCAAGCTCTATCTGCGGCAATGTCGGTACCTGGTTCATTCTCAATCGCGCCATTGTTATATGCGGAATCGGTTCATGCCCTGCTCTTTTATCGTCAAATACTAATACATTTTGAACCCCCGTCTCAACATGGCGTACGAGCGTGGTAAATGTCTTCGTGCTTTTATACTGTGCCCAGATCATGGTGGGTTTTTTCAGGGGCGGTGCATAGGATATCGCATCAAAGGTGAGGGCAAACGGTTCCACGTTTTCTGCTACGTCTTCTATTGCTGAATAAACCCTCGGCAGGAGTGCATTTTCTTGTTCTCCGAAGAAGACAACGGTGAGGTGGTATGTTTCAGGCTGTACCCATCTGATTTCAGGAGATGGCAGTGCTGATGAATAATGACGCAGGCTTTCTCGGTAGGATTCGGGTACGGGAATAGCTAAGAAGATACGTGCCATAGCTCGACTATTGTACGTGACGACGTGTGATGAGGCAAGGAAGTTACGAAAAAAGGTCGTTAGAGACCTTTTCTTCGGAGGATATATCCTGCTGCAGCTGATGGGATCAGTGAGAAGAGAGCGATTGCTCCTACCCCTGTTGCAGGTGTTGTTTCGGTCGGTTTCACTTCATACACAGGCTTTCCGCCTTTTGTTTTCTCGACTACTTTCGGCGTCGGAGTCGGCTCATCTGTATGATGAGGAGTCGGTGTCGGAGTTTCAGATGGTTTCGACGTCGGTGTCGGTGTGTGTGACGGCTTTTCTGTCGGCGTCGGGGTCTTACTCGGTTGTACGGTAGGTGTCGGCGTTTTTGACGGCTTGGTCGTCGGTGTCGGTGTCTCGGATGGTTTTGTCGTCGGCGTTGCAGTCGGTTGATCCGGCTCACAGTATGACTTATCAGTACTGGTCTCACTCTTCATGACACGGTCAAACCCGCCTGAGTAAGCATTTATTTTATAGCAGCAATCAGGGAGATCGACCATGAGCTGTACTTTCTGTTTCGGTGCGAGTTTCGTCTCAACGTGGTCAAACAGTTGTTTTTCCACTGAAGTTTTCGGATCGAAGAGCTTATATGATGCGAGCCCGACGTTGTATGTGCAGTTGTCTGACACGTTGTGGACGATTGCAGCTCCGTTATGAAGTGTGATGTTCGTGTTGAGGTTTTGCTGAAAATCTCGCTCACAAGACTCACCTGATGCGTTTACTGCAAACGAGAAATTAACGGCTCCGATGATACAGCCGGTTAACAGTGCGGAAGAGATGAATAATCGTTTGTTCATAGTATTTACTAATAGGATGCACCTATAGTCTGGGCATTATACTATGAGATTATAACCTTGTCAATGATCTATAGGTCTATCTGTATTGTGGTAGATGTGATCTATATTTATATATAAATAATCACAAAGGTAAGTTAGATTTTCACTGTTGTCTATACGGACAGATATATGATATAGGATGTATATCTGAAGTGAGGTTACGTTTAGTGGTTATTGATCGATAGCATCTATAATCTGTTCAGGAATTAGGAATTAGGAATTAGGAATTAGGAATTAGGAATTAGGAATTAGGAATTAGAAATAATTTACCCAGTCTGTGTGGCCGTGGAGCGTTCCTGGGAGAGGGTGAATTTCGTACCAAGTGTTGATGCTTTCTGCTGGTAGCTGTTTTTCTTTTTCGAGATAGCGAGCCACGCACCGGAATCCTCAACCTTTCGTCGGGCGTTGGTGATCACAGATAGCATGAAATCAAAAAAGTTGAGATGGTAGCTCCCTACCTGTTGCGGTCCTTGTTCGACGGTGAGAGCTGCGTATTCGTTGCTGATAGTTGTCGATGATTTGACCAACCGTTTCAGTTCATTCATGATTTCCTGGAGTTTTTGGTCCATTTCCTGTTGTTCGCGACTCCGTCTCATCTGTACACCCTGCACAACTTCCCGCCGATAATCGATACCGCCGAGAACTTCAGCTTTTGGTTTGGCCTGCTTCTTCTCGACAGACCGCAGATCAAGCTCCTGATTCGGTTTGAGTTCACCTGATGCAGGTAGTACTCCTCCGGTCTCGCCGAAGAATTCTTTCTTCAGCTCAGTCGGAATTTTTTTAATACCTTGATCCAGCGCCTGGTCTTTCAGACCGTCAATAAAAAATCGGGATAAACCTGTCAGTGTTTCATGGGGATTAACGTATGAGGATGAAGCTGGAGAGCCTTTTTTCGTGCCTGTCATAGTAGGCCGATACTATCATAAACTACGGAGAAAATCCAGGGTTTTCTGCTGTCTGAGAATGCTTGCGAGAAGGTATCTGTTTCCTTCAAGTTGCTCTTTTTCTGCCGTATCGCGTGCTTTATGAATCGCTTCATCGATCTCTTTTTCCTCGACTGCAATTTTTTCTTCTTCAGCAATCTTCTGAAGCGTCAACTCGAGTTTAATATCATGTTCAGCCTTCTGTGCGTACTCTGTGCGGAGGGTGTCCGGATTTTTGTTCGTTGAGGCCATGTACTGATCAAGCGTCAGGCCGAGTTTTTTTACTTCTTCAAGCATGTGTGAGAGTAATCTGTCGACTTCCTGATCGATGATTAACTGCGGGATTGTTACCTCGACTGTTTCCATAACAGCTTTCATGATCTCATCAAAATTTGCCTCTTGCTGTTCTTTGCCGGGAATCGCGATTTTTGACTTCGCGGTTACTTTTTTTACTGCGTCTTTATATTTTCCGAGTTTGAGTTCAGGAGTCTCACAGGTGAGTGCGGTAAATTCCCAGTCTTCCCCGTCGTTAATTTTCTGAACCTGGATTTTCGGGTTCATGATCGGGTTGATTTTCTCTGCCTGGACTGTTTCGATATATGCCTGCGGAAGCATCCGCTTGAGGACTTCGTCTGAAATTTTCGTCTGATTCAAACTCTTTTCGACCAACTCACGCGGTGCCTTTCCTTTTCTGAAGCCTGGAAGTTCCGCTCCAGCTACTGCTTCCTCGATAACTTCACTTTTTACCTTCTTCACTTCATCCCATGGTAATGAGATCGTCATCTTAATCGTGCCGTTTTCTTCACGGACGACGTCTGCTTTTCGTGTTTGCTTCGTATTCATACAGAGGCCATTATACCGCATAAACATCATTTCGCCAAGAGCATGGAGTGTGAGTGGGTTAACAGATAAATGTTAACGGGCTAACGGGTTAAAAAGTTATACAGTCGTAGCAATTTGTTTAATTGAAGTACGGATGAGAGGACTTGCAGTGTCCCCGCGAGGGGAAACCTCCTCGCGTAGCGACAAGAAACTTACGAGCATAGATATCGTCGGATGGTATACGAACGAAGTACGGATGAACATCCTTCGTTAAAACTTCGGAATGCCAAGGAGGACTTGCGATTTATTACATATTCATAAATACGGATATGTGCGGGCGAAGGGACTTGAACCCCCAAGGCCTATTCAGCCACAAGGTCCTAAACCTTGCGTGTCTACCATTTCACCACGCCCGCCTATAAATTAATAATTTCCTCGAGTATTTCCCTACCATATCCAGATTTAAAAAAATTTTCAATTCTACGAGCCTCCTTGCGTGAGTCGCAAACCTCTACGTGTACGAGAGTTACCGGTAAGAATTTCTTTGTTGAAGGTGACTTTCCTTGCTCATGTTGCATTAGCCGCCTTTCAAGATCGTCTGTCAGTCCTTTATAAAGTTGTTTATTATTCCCCATATACAAAGTACATAGTCCTAAACCTTGCGCGCCTGCCTGCCGACAGGCAGGTCTACCATTTCGCCACATCCGCGTATTATAGTACGTATAAAGGAGTAAGTATAAAGTATAAAGCAAATGAGTGGATTTGGGAAGCTTATCAGGAGAGTATATGGGGTTTGATCAGGCTTGTCTGCCGAAAAACCTGTCCTTTGTAAGGATACTTGAAAGTACAACTAGGGCAATCATTATTCTCTTAAGTATCCTTACGCATGTGTTGGAAGACATGCCTAAGGAACTGGTATGTATTATATAGATGAACTATAGGTTTGTCAAGAGGGATGTTTGATAATTATATAGTGAGAAGTGAGAAGTGAGAAGTGAGAAGTGAGAAGTGAGAAGTGAGAAGTGAGAACGAGGGTGTTTGGGGTGAAAAAGAAACGGTGTCATAGTGTATGGTTGGCGGGGGGTGCCGGTCGGTACCCCCCGCCTGTAACGAGCTAGAAGAAGAGTGGAACAAATTCCATCAGATTCTTTTCTCCTGCTCGGGAGATGGGAATCTGATAGAGGAACCTCTTCAACTTTCCTTTCGCTTCTTCAATTACGACTCCACTTTCTGCCAGGTCGGCAGAATGCGCCAGGAGGAAGTAATCATCCTCCGTCAATCGGAGGAATCTTCCTTCTTCCATGTGGAAAAGGACATAGCTATCCCCCCACCCATCGTGTGCTGTCGGAAGGTAGAAGACTCTTTTAACCCTCGATGGAGGGTCGAAGACCGCTTCATTAAGTATATCCATGACAGGTTCATACGCTCCACATATGGTTATACCACGGCTGCCGTCCTCTTTGTAAAATCTGCTGATATAATCGACCTTTCCCTCATAGAGGGTAACCAATACCGCTGCTTTGTCGATATCCATTTCGAAGTTGACGGAAGTATATCCGTCAACTTCAACGTAAATGGTGCAGTCAGTTTTCATTTCCACTCCTTCGGCTCTCTTTCTCTGAACGCTCAGAAAAAGACTGCACATGCCAAGTGCCAGAGAAGGAGAAAGAAATGTGTTTCCTTCCCTCTCGCTAACACCTGGACCACTATGACACCGTTTGTAAAAGAACAATTTTACCTCTATTAAGAGTACCGCGTTTGACGCGGTAAATGTACACTGTTTTCGTCCTCAGCTCTAATTTGTCATCCTGCCTGCCCGCCGATGTGGTGGGAATGATGTGAAGGATCTGATTAGATTCTTCGGTATTTACCTCAGAATGACAGAAAATGGGCATGGACTCATCAGTTCCGATATGATCGGAAGAACAGTGACGTATTGGCTGTGTCGGTTGGGGGGTACCGGTCGGTCCCCCCCATGGTGTTTAGGTTATGGGTCGGTCAACTGGTTATCCAGTTGATTATCAAGTTGACGACGCGGTATCCTGTTATCCACAGGAAAATTGCAATCGGCACGACGATAACCAGTGCCGAGGCGAACGATGTGTCGTATTTCCGGAGCTTCTTTATTTTTTCAAACACTTTACTACTCCTTTACGCACTACGACGGGTTGATACTACTTGTGATGTACTCGGAAATGCTTTGAAAATCGAGGATGAAAATCCCCGAAATGTAAAGCGCCACGAGCACCGCAAAATATACGATTATCGATAAGTTAGAATTTTCCTTAGCGAACAGCCCCACCACTCCAGCAGGAAATGCAGGTATAGCGAGCATGCTCAAGAAAATCATGACCGACATGTCGTACTCCTCCCCTGACACCCGTTCGCACGCTTGTGCGAATTAAGATGTCGGTATTTCTACATGCAGATATGTTGTACACAGAAATTCCGACACCTTATAAGTGTTCAGCCAATACGTCTTTTAAAAGAACTGCATCAAAAAATTCTGAATTTTTTGATGTCTTCGGATCACACACGGCTCTGAGCCATGCAGTAATCCTTGATCTGTTTCGTCCTCAGCTTAACCTTCGTCATCGCGAGGAGTGAAACGACGTGGCGATCTTCTGGAAGATTGCTTCGTTACACTCGCAATGACAACAGAGTGGCATAGACTCATCAGTCCCGATTTGATCGGGAGACAGTTTGTTGTTTTGGGGAATATAATTACGGCTGAGTTGAAAAGTGCTATTCAGCCTGAAGTTTGTGGATTCGGGCAGAATATGCACGTGATATTAGCACAAACTATAGGATTTGTCAAGTTTGATTGACATGTATAGTAATTCATTTGGGGCGTGTCAGAAGCTATGTTCAGAAAACTTCTCGACTCGCATATGCTCGCTCGAAGCATAAAGAGGGTTCTACTGGATTACTGCATTTTTTCCATGAAGAAATTGACGCCGTGGGCCCAGCTGCCGTTACTTGAGGGAGTATACATAGACATAATCTGTTTCGGTGTTACGAGGCCGTGTTTACCTTTGTATTTCGTTGCGAGTGTTTTCGTCACGGTTTCGATGCCGTGTTCGTAGCTGTCGAAATAAAGGTATTTATCACCATAAATACCGAATCCCCAACAGTTGAATGATTCGGGACGGTTTTTCTTACACAGGTTTGATTCCTGCATCGCTATTGCCGGGATGAGGCGATAATCCATATCATATTTTTCGGCTGTCTCGACGATAAACTGTGCATGCGGTTCAAGCGGTGAGTTGTACTGCGCGAGGAACTGCCTGACGATCTCGACTCTGGCATCTTCTGAGATAATGGTATCAGTTATGGTGTGATCTGATGTCGGCAGTGCAGCATACGAGACTGTATGGTGTTGCTCGAATAATATGCCTCCCATCTGCTCAGGATTATTCTGGTACGCCGTGTACAGATAGAAATAGAGCGTCAGGAAGAAAATAAACGGAGCCGTAATGATAAATATCGACAACAGGACGAATTTACGCATTGATGATTTATATTGCCAGAAGCACGGTGAGGAGTCAAACCACAACCGGATTGTTATTTCAGTCTCAACCATGTTTTAACGCAGAGATTTTAGCGTAAAAATTGTATGGGAATGATGGGGTATTATCAGGATGGTATCAGTCGTTTTCACGGCTATTCTAGAGTATTACGTATAAAGGGACAAGTACACCACAAGGGCGTTTTATAAAGTATAAGGGGATTATTTGATAAATAGGGGGAGATTGCTCTCCCCCGTGTGATATCGACTCGAAAAGCGTGGTGCTCAGAGTTTGTTAAATATCCGAGTGATTTCGGACTCTAACTCTTCCACCGTCACTCCCTGTCTATGTGCCAAGACTGTCGATGACACCGCTTGGCCATCTCTCAATCCAAACCTGTCTTCGATAAGCTCACGTTCCTCCGGTGAAAGTGCGTTTAGTGCTCTCTCAAGTGATCCGCGCATCTGAGCGGCGATTCTTCTGAAGTACTCCGGGTTATCGTTGAGCTGATTAAAAGCTCTGGTGAGGATATCATCATACTCCTCATCAGAGATCGTATCGGACGTGTTATCCGAGCTCATGCGTATCTCCTATCACGTTCCTGCTTCTCAATCGAGCAGGACAGGAGGATTATAGCAAAAGAAAAAGGGGAAATAAACTATAGGGTTTAGTGGACGATGAGGGATTTGAACCCCCGACATCTTCAGTGTAAATGAAGCGCTCTAGCCAGCTGAGCTAATCGTCCTTCTATATTGCAGATGTGCTGAGAGTCGGACGGTTCTGGCGGAGCCAGGTTCGCCCCTTGAGGGGGTCGAACTCGTTCGACGACAACATATGATATTTGTGCTGAGAGTCGGAGTCGAACCAACATAGCCTGTTCTTCAGACAGGTGCCTTGACCACCTTGGCTATCTCAGCGAGGTTTACGGACGAAAACAAGAAGAAAGTAATCGTTCTTTCCATGCCTATTATACCAGTTACGTTAACTAAATTAAAGAAGGTTAATCACATGCTATACTTTATTTATGGCTCAGCGAAAGAAGAGGAAAGAAGCATTTTCAATAGAAAAGTTCTTTGGAAAACTATTTACCGTGATTGGAGTGAGTATATTTATGGGTGGGTTTGTCGGGGCTGCACTTTGGGCTCCATTAGCTACCGTACTTCTTCCATTGGTAAAAGATTATGATAGTGGATGGATACTAACAGGTATAGTGGTGGGGTCAATTAATTTTTACTGGATGTGGAATAACTATGATGAATTTATGAAGAATAGAATGTCGTGAAAACCATAGTTCCACGAAAAAGAGGCCTACATTCTAATCCTACAGACCTCTATTCCCAGACGGAATTTCTAACCCCTAATTTATGCCCGTGCTATGTGACGTGTTACACTTTTTTCATTAATACGTATCGTCCTCGCGCCTCTGGTGACCTCTGCAGTGGTACTTTTACTAAGCGTTTCCCTCAACTATCAACCACACGAGCTGTACTCTGAGTTTCTTAGATTCGTATAGTTTTGGATACAAGCCTCTCGGGTTCCGCTTCCATATGCACTACAGCTTTGGAACAGTCCTTCATACCTACTCGTTACAGAATTTCGGCACAGTTCAGAAGTATTACTATTCGATTGTGAGGGCTCCGAAACATTAGGGGTAGGATCAGGCCAAAGAGTTTTACTGTTTGCTACTCTTTCCTGAAGAGACTTGCAATCTTCATCGGTAGTGTAGTCATATGTAATCGGTCCTGAAGGGTAGTTTATAGTGCAGGGAGTATAGTTCCTCGGTTGGAATTGTGGGGCTTGGTTCTGTTGCTGTGGTTTAGTCGTGGGATTGTTAGCCTTATTTTGTCCACACTGACTAAGATCAGTTACTAGATGTCCGCTACCGCAGTCTATCCATTTAGTAGTAGGAGACACCTGATAAGTATTCGTGCCTTTCACCTCTTTACTTTCAGCTGGTGCTTCGGTAACTTTGGAAAGAACATCCTCAATTTGTTGCTCAACTGTAATTGTCGGCGAAGGAGTTGGCAAAGGGAGCGTGTTTCTTTTCGCTCCTGCTAATATTCCAAATTCAGGTATTTGCATGATGTAGATTAATATTAAAAGCACACCAAATATACTAAAAACGAGAAGAGCTTTAACAAACTTAGATTTCTTTATTTGTATCTTCATATAAATATTGATGTGTTTGCCGAATTATAACAT
>CAZOHC010000009.1:0-28014 GCA_964579845.1 uncultured Gammaproteobacteria bacterium
TCCTTCTCCCTTTATACTTTCTTCCTGATACTTTATACTTTTATCAGGTATGCGGAAAATTTTAGCTGTTGTCGTCTATACCCTTGTTATTTTAATGATCGGACGAAACCTCCCGTCCCTTCCCCGGTTTACGGTTTTTTCCAATCCTGACAACCGTGCGAAAGAAATTCGCCAGGAAGTACTCGCAGCAACTGATGAGAAAAAGGGCAACTACGGTATCTACTTCGCTGATCTGAAAAACGGCACTGCCTTCGGGAGTAATGAGTACCAGGTATTTACTGCTGCATCTGTCAATAAAGTACCCCTTGTCATGGCGCTCTACCGTCTGGCTGAAGACGGAAAAGTCAATCTATCGGAACAGATTACGCTTCAGGAACGGGATATTCAAGACTACGGAACAGGAAGCCTACGGTATGAAAAACCGGGCGCAACCTATACCTTACAAACGCTTGCGAAACTATCTCTGAAGGAATCTGATAATACGGCAGCGCATATTCTCGGTGAAAAAGTAGGCCACGCGACTGCGCAGCGCATTATCGAGGACTTCGGCTTAACCCAAACCAGTATCAGTGAGAACACAACCTCCAGTTATGATCTCTATCTCCTCTTTAAAGGCCTCTACGAACATACGCTACTTTCAGAAGCCCACTCCAAAGAACTGCTTGGCTTTATGACCGAGACAGCGATCGAAGACAGACTCCCTGCTCTGCTTCCTGACGAAGCAGTTGTCGCGCATAAAACAGGAGATGAGATCGGGAATATTCACGATGCAGGGATTATCAGAATGGGTGAGGACGTCTACTTCCTCAGTGTCCTGGTTTCAGATTTCGGTCCGAATGAAACAGAAGCCAGACGAACAATCAGTGAAGTCGCGAAGAAAATTGTTGATTATTATGAAAAGCGAAAATAACGAATTACTTATGCTATGAAGCTTCTGACAGCACTCGGCCTCTTTCTGCTTCTGATTGCCGGCTACGTCCGCCCCATAACAGCCATGTCGCAGGATCTGGGGAGACATCTGTTGACAGGCGAGCTCATCATCAAAACACAGGCAGTCCCGAATGTAAATCTTTTCTCCTACACCTATCCTGAGTTCCCCTTTATCAACCACCACTGGCTCTCAGAGGTAGTTTTCGCATCTCTCTACCAGGTCACCGGCTTTCCGGGATTGTTTCTTCTCATGCTGCTCCTGATATCCCTAGCTGGATTCTTCCAGATCAGGCAGGTTTTCTCACGAGTCAGTGCGCTGACGCTTGCGATAAGTGCCAGCTGGTACCTGATGATTCTCTTTGAGCGAACTGATCTGAGGCCTGAATTATTCAGCTACGCATTCCTCTCACTTTTTATATTTCTCCTGTATACATATCGGGCCAAACCAGGCCCGTTTATCTTCCTCCTCCCGCTCTTCCAACTCCTCTGGGTGAACATGCACATTTACTTTGCCATTGGCCTTATCGTGACCGGCTTATTTCTGCTTGACGCAGTGATTGTAAACAGGAAGAAACTGATGACACCGCCTGTTATCAAACTTGCGAGCGTGTTTGTACTCTGCTGTCTCCTCTCGCTTGTTAATCCGAACGGATTACCAGGGCTTCTCTACCCGCTTCGCGTCTTTGAGAACTACGGCTATTCGATTGAGGAAAACCAGACCATGTTCCTGCTTCAGTCACTCGGCTACCATAAACAAAGCTTTCCGTATTTTCTAAGCGCTGTCTTCGCGCTGTTTATCCTCCTTGGCGCCTCCTTCCGAAAGACCCGTCCTATTGACTGGCTTCTTGCTGTAACGTTTACCATCATTGGTTTTATGGCGATTCGCAATATGCCGCTCTTTGTCCTGACGACGTTCATTCCCTTCACCCTCGGTCTGGAGCAGATGATAAAACGCCTGAAGCCGTATTTCCTTAACGTACCTGTCATCAAAACCTATACGGCAGTCCTGGTCCCACTCTGCATACTGTTTCTGTTTATCAGAACAGGTACAAGTATAGCATCAGCCCACCCGATAGAATACGGCGTCACACCGGGCGCTGAGAAAGCGGTTGACTTCCTCATCAGGGAGCAGATCACCGGACGTCTGTTTAATAACTTTGATATCGGCAGTTATCTCATCTACAGGCTGTATCCTGAACAGCAGGTCTTCGTTGACGGACGACCTGAGGCGTACCCTGCCTCTTTTTTCCGAGATGTCTACATCCCGATGCAGGAAGAGAGGGCGGTGTTTGATGAAATCGTAAAAAGGTATGGTATCCAAACAATCTTCTTTACGCATACTGACCAGACTCCTTGGGGGCGAACCTTTGTCCAGTCAATCGTTACGCATTCTGACTGGCAGCTTATCTACCTTGATGACACGGTGCTGATGCTTGTGAAGAAATCTCCTGAGCATAAGGCACTGATTGACAGATTCGGTATGGACCGGACAAATCTTCGTATAGAAAAAACTGAGGAGACGATTGACGCGAACCTCCGTATCGCTAATTTCTTGGCAACGGTCGGCTGGATTGAGGAAGGATTGCCGGTATATCTGGACATCCTCCGTGAGGAGCCGTCATTCTGTCCGGCGATCAGATTGGTCGCTGAATCCTACCACAGACAGAATAACCCCGCAGCTGCAATCTATCTCGAGCGGTATTCGCAAGACTGCCGTGAGCTGTTACAATAAAAACTGTTCATGGAAAACGGTCTGTCCAGTGAAGAAGCAACACGTAAACTCGCGGAGTTCGGTCCGAATACGATTACTGCTACCAATAAGGTCTCACCATTTGTTCTCTTTCTTACCCAGTTCAGAGGCGTGATTAACGCCATACTCGCCTTTGCGGCACTCGTCTCATTTCTGATCGGTGACCGTCTGGAATCCGTTTTTATTTTTGCTGTGATCGTCCTCAATGCCCTTTTCTCATTTATTCAGGAATTCAAAGCGGAAAAATCACTGGAAAAACTGAAGTCATACACGATTCAGACCGTCAGAGCGATTCGAGACGGTAAAGAAGTCCAGATCCCCTCTACAGAACTCGTTCCCGGTGATCTTGTACTGCTGAGTGAAGGCGATCGAATCCCGGGCGACGGCCGCCTTAGTGAAGCACATAACCTGGAGATTGATGAGTCGATCCTGACAGGCGAATCACTTCCGGTCGGAAAAGAGGAAAAAGATGAGGTCTTCACAGGAACGCTGGTCGTCAAAGGAAACGGCATGTTTTTTATGCAAAAAACCGGTATGGAGACCCGCTTCGGTCAGATAGCCCAAAGCCTGAGTACCATTCAACAAGAACAGACTCCGCTTCAGAAACAACTCGCGGTCTTAGGACGGATGCTTTCAGCCCTGGCTGTCATCCTCTCGCTCCTCGTTATTCCGTTCGGCTACTGGCAGGGACGGGATCCTATCGACCTGCTTTTTCTGGCGGTGAGCCTCGCAATTGCCGCGATTCCTGAAGGGCTAACCGCAATCATCACGATCGCACTGGCCGTCGGAACGAACCGTATGGCCAAACGGGACGCAATTGTTCGGAAAATGCCGTCTGTTGAGACGCTGGGTGCTGTTCAGGTAATTCTCACGGACAAAACAGGAACCCTCACGCAGAACAAGATGCGGGTCAAAGTTGTCTGGCAGCCCGAAGGAACCACGCATGATGACCTGCTCAGAGCGTGCCTCCTCGGCAACACCGCCTCAGTCATTACGAAAAAGGGTGAGGAGACTGTAGTCGGTGACCAGACAGATGGAGCGCTCCTCCTCTATGCGCTTGATGATGAACCGGAGTTGAAGCGAGAGATTGAGGCCGGCACAGTCGTTGACGAATATACTTTTGATACGAAATATAAAACCGTCACAACAACGTGGAAGAAAAACGGAACCCTCGCCGTCTTCACCCGTGGTGCGCCTGAGGTTTTGCTCGCAAATAGTACTGTCTCAGATAAAGAAAAGGCTGCCATCGAACAGAAAATTGATGAGTATGCTGGTGAAGGACTGCGGGTCATCGCCTTCGGCATGAAGCGTATGAAAAGCCAGGGTGCACACACTCGGGAAAAACTTGAGCAGGATCAGACATTTCTCGGCATCGTCGGCATCTATGACCCACCTCGTGAAGAGGTACAGCAGGCAATCATGAACGCGTCTCAAGCAGGCATCAGGACGATCATGGTCACAGGCGATAATGAGCTCACCGCCACATCAATTGCCCGTGATATCGGCCTGATCTCAGGTGACCATCCTGTCCTCACCGGGGAAAATCTCGTTGCATTGAGTGATACCGAGCTTCGGAAAAAAATGAAAACAACCAGAATTTTTGCCAGGACCAAACCTGAGGACAAACTCCGACTCGTCTCCCTTCTCACGAAACAAGGGTACGTTGTCGGTGTGACAGGTGACGGCGTGAATGATTCACTCGCGCTGAAGCAGGCATCAGTCGGTATCGCTATGGGAAAATCAGGTACTGATGTGGCGAAAGAAGCCAGTGATATTATCCTCGCTGATGATAATTTCGCGACCTTAATCCGCGCGATTGAGGAGGGACGAACCATCTACCGCAATATCGTGAAAGCCATCATGTATCTACTCGTCGGCAACCTCTCTGAGATCTCCCTCGTCCTGTTCAGCATCATCTTCGGCCTCCCACCTGTACTTCTTCCCACCCAGATCCTCTGGATAAACCTGGTCACAGACGGACTGCCTGCCCTGGCGCTTGCGATTGACACCAAAGACCCGAACGTCCTGCGTGATAAACCAAGGAACCCGAAAGAACATATCATCACCAAAAGGCGTGCTTCACTAATCATTCTGGGCGGACTGAATATCGCGGCAGTGCTCACCCTCCTCTACATCCTACTGTTACCGAACTACTCAGTCGAGTTTAGCCGAACAATTGTATTTAATGCACTCATTGTCATGCACCTGGGGATGGCATTTTTTATGCGGGGACAATCTCTGCTCAGACCGAACAAATTCCTTATTTTAGCAGTCAGCGCGACGATTATCCTGCAGATTATCATCTCAACGATTCCTGTGTTCCAGGATATCTTCCAACTCTCACTCCGCTAAAGAAGCCGTTGCTGCGCGTCTTTCACTGCATCTGAGTACGTAAACCCGAGATGATGATATGCTGCCTTCGTCGCGACTCTTCCTCGTGGTGTCCGCTTCAGAAATCCGATCTGAAGCAGGTACGGCTCGACCATGTCCTCAAGCGTGCCCATATCCTCAGCTATCGTTGCGGCAATTGTCTCGATGCCGACCGGTCCGCCGGTATGCTTCTCGATAACAGCCCGCAGATATCTGCTATCAAGCGTATCAAGTCCCAGGCTATCCACCTCAAGCATGGTTAGAGCCTTATGCGTCGCCTCTTTCGTAATCTTCCCGTTCGCATGCACCTCAGCATAATCTCGGACCCGTTTGAGGAGCTTGAGCCCGATACGAGGTGTTCCTCTGGCACGAATCGCGATCTCTCTGATACTCTCAGGGTCGATTGTTACCGATAGTTTTTCACCGGCATTGCGGATAATGACACAGAGTTCCTCAGGCGTGTAAAAATTCAGCCGATGGATGACACCGAAGCGATCCCTGAGGGGAGATGAGAGCAGTCCTACCCGCGTGGTCGCACCGATAATCGTAAACTGCGGGAGATCAAGTCTGAGCGTTCGAGCAGACGGACCTTTCCCGAGGATAACATCAAGTGCATAGTCCTCCATCGCAGGATAGAGTGTTTCCTCAACCACTTTATTCATCCGGTGGATCTCATCGATAAAAAGAATGTCCCCTTTCTCAAGGTTCGTCAGAATTGAGGCCAGATCCCCTGTTCGCTCGATCGCAGGACCTGAGGTTACCCTGATCGTACTCCCCATCTCACGGGCGATGATATGCGAGAGTGTCGTCTTCCCGAGTCCCGGAGGGCCATACAGGAGAATATGTTCTATCGCCTCATTCCGTTTTTTGGCTGCCGTAATACCGATCGAGAGCGCTTCTTTTACATTCTCCTGCCCGTAAAACTCACCCCAGTCCTGCGCCCGGAGCGAGGTAATGAGGACTTCCTCTTCAGGATTTGCTTCTTCCTGTTTTTCGACTGTTTTTAATCCTTTATCAATCATGTTTTTAGAATTTCTAATGGCGAATTTCTAATTTCTAATGAATACCCAATGTCTCAATATCTAATGGTTCATTTTATCATTGGGATTTGATTAGTAATTAGATATTAGAAATTAGTAATTTTTACTTTCCTAAATACTTCAGTGCCAGTCTGATCTGTTCTTCAGGTGTTGTTGCTTCACCATTGAGCGCTGTTATCGCACGCTGCGCTTCGTTCTTCGTGAAGCCAAACCCCTGCAGTGCGAGAATAACATCAGTACTCCCCTCCGGTGCTTCAGATAAATCCAGATCCTCGGTACTGCCGATCTTACTCTTCAACTCGATGATAATTTTCTGCGCATTTTTCTTTCCCAGTCTCGGTACACTCGTAAAGAAGCTGACATCGCCGGTCGCGATGGCTTTGATGATAGCAGAACGATTCCCGACTGAGAACACACCAAGCGCTGACTTTGGCCCGACGCCTGAGACACCGATCAGATACTCAAACAGCCTGAGGTCTTCTGAAGATTCAAACCCATAGAGGTCAAGTGCTTCCTCTCTGACGTGGGTATAGATAAAAAGCCGCTTCGTATCCTGAAGCGTGAGTGTTGCGAGGATTGAATCCGGAATAAGCACTTTATAGCCGACGCCCTGAACATCAATGATAATTGAGGTTGTGGTTTTATAGACGATGGTACCTGTGAGCAGACCGATCATAATCAGTTTTCCTTCGTAGCTTTAGCGGAGAGGGAAAGTGAGGAAATTATACCACAGAATGAAAATTAGTCGAACAATCTACCGAGGCATTTTCGCGGAAAATGCGTGCGTGAGGGCGATCGCAAGCGCATCTGCCGTATCATCCGGTTTGGGGATATTCGGCAGTTTGAGAATTGTTTTGACCATCTGTCCGACCTGGCTTTTTTCTGCTTTACCGTATCCGGTCGTCGCGACTTTCACCTGGAGCGGAGTATAGATACTGACAGGAAGCCCGTGTTGTGATGCGAGGAGCAAGACTACACCACGTGCCTGCCCGACGACCATCGCTGTTTTCGCATTCTTCTGAAAGAACAAGTCTTCAATCGCAAGCATCTGAGGGTCATACTCCGTAACGACCTCTTTGAGCTGATTATAGAGTGACTCCAAACGCTGTTCAGGTACCCCGTTTACTGCTGTCTCTATACAACCATACTGCAACGCAGTATACGTTGTATTTTGTACGTTAATGATGCCCCACCCTGTTCTCCCGATACCAGGATCTATACCAAGCACTCTCATAAACGTATTATAAAAGTTTCATAGCTTCAACGCTACAAGTTCCAGGCTATCGCTAGCTTCTTTAAGGCTGTTAAGCTTTGCATCTCTGCAACGTATTGCTAAATATGCTATACTACGTGATATGAAACATCCGCAGCTAACTGTTGAAAAACGTGATGTCCTCGGGAAGAAAGTTAAACAGCTTCGCCGTGAAGGACTACTTCCTGCAAATATCTACGGCAAAGGCCTCTCATCGACTGCGATTCAGGTAAAAACAGAGGACTTCCAGAAAGTCTATAAAGAAGCCGGTGATACCGGGCTTATTGACGTGATGCTTGACGGGAAACGCCACCCTTCTCTGGTGAAAAACATCCAGATGACCTATCCGCTCAGAATTCCGCTGCATGTTGATCTCTTCCAGGTAAACCTGAAAGAAAAAGTCAAAGCCATGATTCCGCTTGAGGTTGTAGGTGAAGCACAAGCAGTTGCTGAGAAAGTCGGTATTTTGATCCAGCCCCTCTCAGAGGTTGAGATTGAGGCACTTCCTGAAGAGCTTCCCGAGAACATTCAGGTCAACGTTGAACACTTAGCAGCACTTGATGATCAGATAACGGTTGCTGATCTGAAAGCACCAGAAGGCGTGACAATTTTAAGTGATGAGAGCCAGACAGTCGTAAAGATTGCTGAAGCTGTCCAGGAAGAACCTGAAGAAGCTCCTGAGGCAGAAGCCCCTGAGGGTGAAGCGGCACCGACTGACGGTGCAGCAGACACTGAGCAGCCTGAGTCACAGGAAGCAGCTGAATAATCCCCTTTTCTACTCGTTTTGTAATTTTTCCTGAAACGCTCGACCAGGCAGAAATCCCGGATCTAATCGAAGTGCTTGACTAACTGATTTCCGTGCATTTTCTACTTCATCGACTTGGTACTGAAGCAGTGCGAGCTGATAATAAGCGTCCCGATAATCAGGATACTGTTTCACAACAGACTCCCAGTACGTCATTTCATTCAGAATACTCTGTCGCATCGCATGTTTTTTCGCCAGTTCTGTTATCTGCCCGTTGATCTGGACACTCAGACTGATAATCATGACCAAAAACACGAATGATACGCCCGACACGACAAACCACTCATGCAAAAAAACGCTCGGTGATACGGGAATTATTCGGGAAATACTCGGGAAATAAAGTTTTTTGATAACTGCCGGGTTACTGAGTAACCGAAGGAATACTTTATTTTTTTTCATAGGTCTGCTCCTGCTTTGTGACAACTTCAAACGGAGATCCTTCAGGGTTCGGGAATGACTCGAACTCAAGATCTACTGATTTCACTCTATCAATATTTATCACCCCGTCCAAGTGGTCAATCTCATGCTGAATCACACGGTTCAACATCCTCGTATGCTCACTCGTGTCTTTGGTCTCCCAGACTTTATGCTTCCCTGTATCGTCCAGGTACGAGAATCTGATCCAGGCGGGACGGACGACCGGTGCGACGAGTGAATTCGCGCTCATACAGGCTTCGTTATATCGATACTGCGTTGCTGATGCTTCCGCAATCACCGGATTGATAAATACACCGATTGTCTTATTCTCAGGATCCATATACACCACAAAAAACCGCTCGTGAATTCCGACCTGGATTGCAGCTAAACCCTTCCCTTTGCCACGTGTGATTCTCGTATACCGCCTGAGCGATTGTTTGACGTAGGTGATCTTTGCCTGAAAATCAGGCGTCGTAATCAATGCAGGATTAAGCGGGGGTGATGGCTGACGCAACTCGGGAATTTCACCGATCTGGTAGAGAAATCGTGCCGCTTTTCGTATCTCAGCTAAATTTTCCTGTTTATAATCATATCCCGGAGGTCTGACCGGTTTCCAGTGTTTTTTCATAGTGAGACATGAGACATTGAAGATTATATCGTGTTCCGTGTCCCGTGTTCCGTATAGTTTCTCGCCTTGGGCCATGGCTGAATCATGAGGGCATCCTTCCCGACGAGCGTCTGGTAGATCTCCTCGGTGATATACGGCATAAACGGATGCAGCAGGGTCAGCGAGGTCATGTAGACGTGTCTGAGGACTGAGAGACCGACTCCTTTATCTTCTCGTAGTTTCACCTGTTCGATGTACTTATCTGCGACTGTATGCCACATGAACTGGTAGATAGTTTCAGCGGCATCAGCAAACCGGAATTTTTCAAGCGATGCATCAACCGTTCTGATCACGTCATTCATTTCATGAAGCACATCCTTGTCTTCATCACTGAGTGATGCTTCATCAAGCGTTGAAAACGCAGGAATTTCTTTCCCCCACTGTTCAGCCATCATGAGCTGAAAACGTCCCATATTCCAGATCTTATTCCCGAAGTGTTTATACGCGATCACCCGGTCTTTGGGGAACGAAAAATCCTTGCCGTTAGCAGTGCCTGAGATAAGGCCCATCCTGAGTGCGTCAACACCGTATTCTTCGATGTACTCATCAGGATTTATCACATTGCCAAGACTCTTACTCATCTTCCTCCCATCGAGTGCTTTGACGATGCCGTGGAGGTAAACATCATAAAACGGTACGTCACCGGTAAGATAGATACCGAACATGATCATACGTGACACCCAGAGCCTGATAATCTCCCAACCTGTTTCCATGACAGAGGTAGGATAGAAATACTTGAAGTCTTCTGAATCAGGATACCCAAGCGTCACAAGCGGCCACTGACCTGAGGAAAACCAGGTATCAAACGTATCGGTTTCCGGGATGTACTGTTTCCCGGCTGTTTTTCCATCCTCAAGCACCCAGGAAGCATCAAACGGCGCGATCACCTTCTGCAGTCCCTGGAGGATTTCATTAAGCGTAAATGATTTGATATCCAAACCTGCTTGTTTCGCAGCTTCTGCCTGCTCTGTGTTCGTACCGAGCGTACGCTTCGAACTATCAGTGGGTTGCAGTAGCTCACCTATCTCCCCGCCGATCGTGAATGCATCGTATTTAAAAAGCACACGAAGCGTCGGATTACTCTCAACGTCATACCAGACCGGGATCTGAATTCCCCAAACGTTTTGCCGGGAAATCGGCCAGTCACGCATCTCCTCCATCCAGCGGATATAGGTAATCTCCCGCCATTTCGGGTAGATCGTGATTTTCCCGTCGAGGACAGCCTGCAGTGCCGGTCCTTTGAGCGATTTATGCTCTGCATCGACTTTCACGAACCAGTTCGGCAGCACCATCGGCTCGATTTCATGGCCCGCTTTACAAAGCGCTACCGTATGAAGGTAATCTTTGTCTATTCTCTCCATCAGCCCCTTCTCTTCGAGTGCTGCGACGACTTGCTTGCGTCCTTCGAACACACTGAGTCCAGCATATTTCCCCGCTTTTTCATTCAGTTTGCCGTTCAGGTCAATCACTGATTTGATTTCCAAGTTATGTCTGAGACCTGCTTCGTAGTCATTCTTATCATGTGCAGGTGTGACCTTGACCACCCCTGTTCCGAACTCAGGATCGACGAAACTGTCTGCGATGACTTTGAGTTTAAACGGCCCCTCGAGACCTTCGACCTCGATCTCCTGGCCGATATACTGTGCGTATCGTGTATCATCAGGATGGACAGCAACAGCCGTATCTCCGAATTTGGTCTCTGGTCGGACCGTCGCGAGAATAAACGGTCCGTATTTCATGTAATAGAGCGGGTCTTTGCGCTCCTCGTGTTTCAGCTCGACATCAGCATAGGTCGTTCCGCATTTCGGGCAGTAGTTCACCATGTAGTTACCCCGGTAGATGAGGTCATCACTGACCATTTTGCGAAACGTGTCGTGCACGGTTTTGATAACATGCTCATCAAGGGTAAACGTGTAGCGTGTCCAGTCGACACTCGCTCCCATCTGTCTGATTTGGGACTCAATCGTCCCTTTATTCCCCTGGACGAAATCCCAGATCGCCTGATACAACTCATCACGACTGTAATGAAAACGTGACTTTCCCTGCTTCTTCAGCTCTTTTTCAAACGTAATCTGTGTCTCAGTCCCGGCGTGATCCGTCCCCGGAACCCAGAGTGTGGGCTCACCCCGCATCCTATGCCAACGAACGAGCAGATCCTCAATCGCGATCATCAGCACATTGCCGGTATGCATCTTCCCTGATGCATTCGGCGGCGGCAGCACAATCGTAAAAGGTTTTTTCGATGGATCAATAACAGGCGTAAAATACCCCCGCTCCTCCCAGAGCTGGTACAGAGTGCTTTCTGCTTTTTTATGATCGTATGCTTTATCCATAAGAAGTGAGCCTCAAGACGCAAAGCTCCCTAGCTGCAAAGAAATCTTTCTCTGATTCGACAAGGCTTTGTATCTATGGTCTAGATTCTACCATAGCCTCAGCCTCAGAACAATAAACGTCCTCCGGATACTTTTCCGAATCCTGCTTTGCAGACTCGGGAATAATTCGGGAAATACTCGGGAATAAAGATTGACTACAGGAGAGAGTAGAGGCACGGTAGCACTACCCCACTCCGCTTTGATGTAGAGAGCTTCGCGGGGTGAATTGGTTTTAATAAATCATGGTTAATTCACAAAAAAAGCTGCTTGCAACAATCTGTGTAGCATGCTGTCCTGCCCTACCGTAGTTCGCCAAAAGCGAACGAAGGAGGGTCCACACTACACTGTTACAAACAGCTTTCATCGCACAATATTCTAATTGTGAGAAAAGAATGCCCCGCCCTGTACCCGAAGATATAGAGCGGAGCATGTGGTCATTTAAAGGCTGTCCACATCACCTGCAGTGAGGAATTCCACCTCACGTTTTTTTCGTTTATTTTGTATCTCCTCCTCAGTGAGGAGATACAAAATATTTTCTACTCTTCCCAAATTCCGGTAGGATCTGGCA
The DNA here is from genome assembly GCA_964579845.1 of uncultured Gammaproteobacteria bacterium. Taxonomy (GTDB): domain Bacteria; phylum Patescibacteriota; class Microgenomatia; order Levybacterales; family UBA12049; genus CAZOHC01. Next base: position 12,172 of record CAZOHC010000009.1, read on the forward strand.
GAGTAGTCATCCAACCGATACACCTCCTCTCCTGATTCGTGGCGGAAGACAGGAATTTCCTGCTCCCCCGGCCAGGACATCACAAAAAGTCTCCAGCCCTGAGCGAACAGGATTTCTGCCTCCTGTCGCTCTTCCGAATCTTGGTACGCAATAAGCGTACCAACCTCGATCAATTGGTCCAGGATTTGGACCAGTCTTTCGAGGGCGAATTTTGAGGAGACGAGCTCCTCGAGTTGTTCTTGGTTCATTTTTTCCCTCCAAGGGAATTAGCTCTAGCTCCTCCCTAAAATAGGAGACCAACCAGAACTAGGTCTGACGAAGACCAAGAAATTTCAATTCATTGAAACTTTTTGTTCTCCACCAAAGAAAAGGTGAGGGATTTTTTAAGAGAATCCCCCGAAACTCTCGACTAGATCAGCCCTGCTCTCCGCAGGGCTTCGGCCATCGGCCCGTCCTCCTCAGGCTCATCCGCGCTCGCCTGTGGCGAGGCGGTGAAAGTCAGAGGTTCGTGAAGTGATTTGCCTGTGATGTCACCGGCGATCTCCCCCCACGTGTGGCGGTCGACCGGAGTCAACTCAACGCCCACCTCAGTCAGAACCGCACCGTAGACAGAGCGTCGCCGGTTTTTCCCGACAGACATCCGTCCTTCAAACTTTTCCCCCGGCAAAATCGGTAGATAACACATGCCGTCTACCGGGTAACGATTGTTGAGAAACCCCTCAAGCATGAGGCGGCCGGGTATCTTGACCAATACCCAGTCTCCCCCGAACGAGAGTTTCCAGTAGGTCTTATTGCCGCTTTTGGCGGTTTCAATCCCTACTCCGCGAACGACGTCCGGACCTCCTCGGCCGGACATCATACTGACGAGGGATTCCTCCCCCATCAGATACAATTCCGGGGCGTACGGAGACGCCCAGGAGTCGCTGATCCGTACTAGCTCAACGGCTGCCATCGGGCAACTCCTTCCTCCTCGAAGAGTCGAGGATCATGTGCGACCTTGCGGATGCCATCAGCATCCGCAACAAGGTAATCCCAGGCCCCTTTCGCACCGAAGCGCACGAGGGCGCCCGGCTTGAGGGCGATCGCCCCGGAGAGATTGGCCCCTCCGGACCAGGATCCACTGGAGGCGAGGAAAAATTCTCCCTCACCCCTCAGTAGCTTGACAATACCTGAAATCCGAAAACTGCGTAGGAACCAGGTGGTTCCCTCCGCAGCTCGGACGAGAGTGGTGTTGCCGTCCCGCGCGACCATCAGGTCGCACTGGACGGTCTTCCCGGAGTTGTAGGCTTGCGCCAACTCCTCCGGGAGAAGAATAGAAAAACCCGGCCACACGTATGACTGTGGCCGGTACTCCTTGATCTCCATGAGTTTCCCTCCTCGGGGTATTCCCGCTCGGTAGAGTGGTCATACTGACCATCGCTCTATCGCACATTGCGGTGAGCTACTCTCTGAGACAGGTACGCTGTTTGACGACAGCGAAATAGTTACAAGTATTTGTAAATACTGTCGCAATCTTCAAAAAGATATCCCCGCCCGGTTGCCCGGGCGAGGATGATAAGACAAATGTGTAGGAATTGAGGCTCCTACACAAGCCTTTGGCCTAGACCTCCAGGACAGTCCCCAGGGGGACATCCTGGACATGGGTCCAGGCGACCGTAGCACCCGTTCCCGGTTGCCACGGCGCGACCGCCGCCGCACGGCCGTGATAGGCCATGGCGACGCTGGCAGCGAGCCAGTTCGGTCCGCGACCGCTGAGGACGACGATCGTCCCCAACCCGACTTCGGGCGGGGCGATCTCGTCTAGTTGCGCCGGCGAGAGGGGTGTCGAGGGGTCGAGCGTGAACTCGACCTTGACACACTTCCGGTCACCGACCGGCTCCAACTCGGTGGCAGACCAGCCGCAGCCGGAGCCATCACCAGAGGGCCGATTGCACCCGACGGCGATGAAGCCGTCAGGGCTGTTCAGCCTCGCCGATCGCGGGTGCACCTCGTGCACCAACGCCGTTACGAGCCAGGCCGGAGCCGGGCCGTCGATGTCGACGGACTCCGGCAGCTCTGCCGAGCGGTTGTGGATTTGCTCCGCGATGCGGAACAAATCATCCGCCTCCCAGACGAGCTGGGAGATGACCTTGCCATTCGGCAAGGTCCGTTCCTGGGCAACCTTGCCCAGGGCGTCGGCGAGCGCCGGGATCGAGAGTACGCTCTCGTTGATGAAAGAATTCATTGTTTTCTCTCCCCTTTCGGTTCAGAAACAATACCCTTTCGGGCAGTCCTTGACGAGGACCAAGATAGTAGCAAATGGCTAGTGGCATAGGGCTCATAGCATTCAGTACCATATTGTTCTCCACCAAAGAAAAGGTGAGGGGTTGTTTAAAGAGTACCCCTCAAAACTCTGATAAAGACAGAAACCGAATATGAGGCCGGTTTCCGTGCCTCACCATTTGTCCGAAGTCATCGGACTCACGGGTGATGGCTCACCCGGAAGCGCTACTTGCGCTTCTTCCCGCCCCCATATTTCATGGGGGCGGGGTTAGAACCCCGCGCCGCCTGGCAGGCAGCAGCCCTTTCGAGCTGCCGCTCCCGCCGAGCCGACTCCCGGGAAGCCCGGGATTCGCGCTTTTCAGCCCGCACGGCCTCAGCCGCCCGAGCCCGGGCCTGGGCCGCGAGGTGGAGCACCAGCTCCGCCTCCTGTTCGATCACGAGCGGGGTTCGTCCCCGCTCCATCCGCCCGAGGGCGGATTGAATAACGGACGCCTCAGGGGCGTCCGTGTTCATTCGAGTGGCGGGGGGGCGGGGCGCCGCCCCCCCGCCACCTTCGAGCCGATGGCTGTGCTCAGCGCCCAACCGTTAACAGTGTTGGTTTCCATTTTTTTGCTCCTTTCAGAGCAGACTCAAGCCTTCCCTACAATGGGAACAAAACCTGAGCCCGGCTGACGAGACCACACAATTTAGCTCTTGGCTCTTTGCTTTTAGCCAGTAGCTACGCTGTGTGCTCTCGTCATAGAGCACCTTTTTTCCTCTCGTCAGGCTGACTTTTGCAGCCTCAGTACTCTGAGATCCTTCGCTACGCTCAGGATGACAGAGGTGTGAGTGGTTAAAAGATACGATTAGATTGTTAAAGAGCGAGCGTCAGAGATGGAAATCAGACTGCAGAATACTTTGCGAAGCTGGTTTCCACCTGCCAGGCTCGTTGCGTCAGTTTCAAGCTAAGCTCGAAGTGAAGCGAAGAGTCCTGACAACATGGACACTTGTCTTAGTTCTTGAGCAGAGATATTCGTCTTTTGAGCCTAAGCTCGAAGATACATATCGATGCTTTCAGTACGTTGAAGCTAATTGCTTAGCCAACGATAGATTCAGCTCAGCTCCCTGTGACTCGGTTTACCCTGAGCCTGTCGAATGGCTAAGCTGACTCTATCTGTGGCTAATATTTAAATATTGTTCGAGCAAACAACGTGTGTCGAGAACTTATTTCTCGATTACGCATACGCTTCACTCGATGCACATATTCATCCCCCTTCATTTTGCCTGCGGCAAACGTCGGCGAAATTATGCCTTTTAGGCATAAAAAAACCAGCCTGTACGATAATTCCCCTCTCATATATAGAGAAAGGCGCTTGAGCGTCGGACAGGAGCGCTGAAGCCTTTTATGGCTGGTTAAACTAACTTTTAAATTGTTAAAGGTGCGTATCTAGCTTTGCTAGACTCTGTTCTGTCCTATCGGATCAGAAAAGATTATGTCCCGTAGTATACACTACTATGAGCCTTTTGTCAAGTCCCCTCTTGTACAATTTGCCTTGCATCAAGGCAAATAAACGGTTGGCCTTAAGTATTAAGAAGTCTGTATTGTAGACTCGGGAATAGATCGGGAAATTCTCGGGAATAAATAAAGAGTTACGTGTCGTTGCTTTTTACCCTGCATAGTCTCTGATCCCTGCAAATACCTCTTCGCATTAGCGGATATATTTGGTATAGTAGACATACTGTCCTATGTACTCAACACTTTCAGAACTCACAGAATCACTGCAGTATACCCTCTCTCACTCATCAGACGGTGTCTCGATCATCGACTCGACCTCACTTCGTGAGAAAGCAATCGATATGCTGATCATGTCAGCGCTCTTTTCAGATAACGAAGCTGTTGTGATCCAATCCAGAAACATCATCAGGCAGGCTGCTGCTGCATCCGGTGCTATTTCCTCATCCATCCACCCTTTCTACAAAGCCATCGGGCGAGGTGAGGTCGAAGGATTTACTGTTCCTGCGATGAATGTCCGTACCCTTACCTATGACTTTGCCCGCGTTGTCTTCAAGCTCGTCCAACAACACAATATCGGTCCGTTTATTTTCGAGATTGCCCGATCTGAGATGGAGTATACTGAGCAGACACATGATGAATTCGCTGTCAGTATTCTCGCAGCTGCTATCAAAGAAGGGTATAAAGGTCCGGTGTTTATCCAGGGTGATCACTACCAAGTACGGAAAAAACATTTTACCCAGCATCGTGATGAAGAGCTCTCGGATTTAAAAAAGCTCATCGACGGTGCGCTTGATGCGCAGTTTTATAACATTGATATCGATGCCTCAACCCTCGTCAACCTCGATAAGCCTGACCTCCTGGAACAACAAGTCCTGAACAGTTCGATAACCGCTGAGCTCACAAACTACATCCGCTCGAAACAGCCGCCCCATATGACTGTTTCAATAGGCGGCGAGATCGGCCACATCGGTGAGCGAAACAGTTCACCTGAAGATCTGAAAGCATTTATGGATCAGTATCAGCTACAAATTCTGGGTGAAGGGATTAATAAAGTCAGTGTGCAGACAGGAACCAGCCATGGTGGAACCGTGCTGCCTGACGGGACGATGCAGCAGGTTGACCTGGATTTTAATGTCCTCCAGGCAATCGGCGAAATGGCCAGAAAAGAATATCGTATGGCAGGAGCAGTACAACACGGCGCATCCACACTCCCGCTTGAGATGTTCTCCCGCTTCCCTGAGGCAGGAACACTCGAAATTCATCTCTCAACAGGATTCCAGAATACTGTCTATGATGCGATGCCTGAAGCACTGAGAGCGGAGATGCTTGAGTGGGTAAAGGCAAACTGTAAATCTGACATGAAACCTGACTGGAACGAAGCACAGTTTCTCTATAAAACCAGGAAAAAAGCACTCGGCCCCTTCAAACGACAGTTATGGCACCTGCGGGAAGAAGAAAAACAGCCGATTATAGACCGGCTTGAGAAACAGCTCACCGCGATCTTCACACAACTGAAGGTGACAGGAACGAGAGAAACGCTTGAGAAGTACTTTGCATAAGCTCGAATACCAACGCTCGAAATCCGAAGCAAGACAACATTCCAAATACACGTGATTTGAATTTGTAGATGAAAATTTTTGTTTCTTATTTCGATATTCGAATTTCGGATTTTACTCATGAAATACGTATCTAAGCATGCTATTACGAATAAACGCGTCCTCCTCCGTGTCGACTTTAATGTCTCCCTCAACCCGAACTACACTATCGCTGATGATACCCGTATCAGACAAGCACTGCCGACTATTGAGAAACTCCTCAAACAGAACAATCACTTGATCATCGTTTCCCATCTGGGCAGACCGATGAAACGAGATGCTCATACGTCGCTTAAACCGATCGCCCGGGATCTGAAGAAATACCTGCCTGACTATTCCATAAGGCTCATCGATGACTTTCTGGTACCTGAATACCGGGAAGGCTTTGACCATAACGAGAAAGAGATCATTCTCCTCGAAAATATCAGATACTACAACGGCGAAGATGCCAATGATCAAGCCTTTGCCAAGAAGCTTGCGAATCTTGCTGATGTCTATGTGAACGATGCGTTCAGCGTAAATCACCGGAAGACAGCTTCAATCGTCGGTATTACGTCATACCTGCCCTCATACTGTGGTCTGCTGCTTGAGAAGGAGATTGCCATGCTTGATCAGGCAATCAAGGACCCGAAGCACCCGGTGGTCGCAATTCTCGGGGGGTCAAAAATCTCCACCAAACTGAGTCTGATCGATAAACTCGTTGAGATCGCAGACAGCGTGCTGATCGGAGGCGGACTCGCGCATAATTTTCTCCTCGCCAAAGGTTTTGAAATCGGGAAAAGTATTGTTGAGAAAAATGAGATCATCCATACCAAGCGTCTGATCAACCATGCACGCCAACACAAGACCAACCTCCTGCTCCCTGTTGATGTTGCGGTCAGTCGGAAAAAAGATGCTCTGACAAGCACCGTTAAACCGGTTGCTGAGATACAGTCTGATGAAAGCATTTATGATATCGGCCCCCACACACAAGCTGAGTTCGGGACAGTGATCGCGAAAGCAAAAACCATCCTCTGGAACGGACCGGTCGGTTACTTTGAAAATCCTGCGTTCCGGCGTGGAACGGACTTTCTCTACTATGCTATCGCTGAAAATACGGATGCAGTCTCAGTCGTTGGTGGCGGCGAGACTCTGGCAGCACTTTCAAAGAAGGAACATCTAGAGGCAATCTCGCATGTCTCAACAGGCGGCGGTGCGATGCTTGAGTACATCGAACACGGGACGCTTCCGGGGATTGAAGCACTAAAAAAGACCAAAATATAAATTTCGAAAAACGCAGAGTACTCAGATCGACCAGAAAGATCAGAATATCAGTGATTCAGACTTTCAGATTCTCCGGCTCACGGACATTCTGAAATACTGAGTCTTCCGAGTTTTCAGAACTAAACACTATGGATCATACAGAACAAGAAAAACATGTCCAGGCAGTACTAGATGAGCTCCACCGTGCGGAGCGCGGAGAAAAAAGCAGCTATCCGTACCTTAGAAATCAGCTGCCGAATCATCATCTGGTAAAACCGGGCGATATCTTCCAGGTGATTGCACTCGGCGGAACGGTAACAAGAACTGCCTTAATTCGGCTTGATTCAGACGGGGTTACCTTCCTCGCCCGCAGTGAGAGTCCCCAGCCGCCGTTTTATGACAGCAAGACGTTTTTTCAGTTTCTGAGAACAAAGATCGTCCAAGATATTTCCCTGATCTCGCTTAATTTTGCCTATCCCCTCTCCCCGACGCTTCGGGATGATCGACTGGACGGTGTCCTCGTCTCAGGAATGAAAGAGAATACGTTTAACGGACTTGTCGGGAAACCGATCGGCGAGATGATTGAGAAAGAATTCCCGTCGCATAAAGTTGTCGTTGCCAACGATACGATCTGTACCCTCCTTGCTGGATTACATGTCTATGAACCGGACATCCTTGCCTGCGGCGTCGTCGGCACCGGAGTGAACTTTGCGTTCTTCACTTCACAACATGAGGCTATTAATCTTGAAGCAGCGAACTTCACCGGCGCATCGCAGAGTGAGGAAGGCCATGAAATTGACAGACTCTCCTCCCGCCCGGGCAGTGCGCTGTTTGAGAAAGAGACGTCCGGTGCATATCTGTATCAGCACTTTAATTTGAAAGTAAAAAAACTCGGACTGAACTTCCCGCCGATTGCAACAACCCTGGAGATGAAACAAGCCATGTACTCACCAAATCTCCAGATTGCGAATCTGGCACGCTCGGTCATGGTCAGATCAGCCAAACTCATCGCCGCACAGATTGCCGGAATTACCAAGTACAAGAAACGTGATATGGTCTTTGTCATGGAAGGAAGTCTGTTCTGGGAAGGCGATATTTATCGACCGACTGTCGAGCAGGCGCTTCACGATCTCCTTCCTGCCCAGTCAGTCACCCTCGTCCATATCGAAGACAGCCCGATTAAAGGCGGCGCCCAGTTGATCATGCTCTAGCGTTCGGAACACGCAGAATACGCAGACAAATCAACATTTCAGTGATTCAAACGATCAGACATGCTGATTTTCAGACCTTCTGATACGCCGAGTCTGCTGCATTTTCTGAAATCTATTTTTGCTATACTGTTCCTATGCCCGGCAATGACTCACCTGCTCTACTCTCCCAGGCGTATGATGAAGCCCTGAAACAGCTTCGCCACAATACCACGGAACACGGGATTCTCGCTGCAACGCCGTTCAGTTTTGAAGGTGAACAGAAAACCTATACCGCACTCTATCCTCGTGATATCGGCATCAGCAGCATCGGGATTCTTGCCTCAGGTGACGAAGCACTGAGAGCAAGCCTGAAACAATCCCTCATCAGTGTCGCCCGAGCCCAGTCACCACTCGGACAACTACCGTTTTACTACAAACCCGAAGAAGATAAGAAGCAGTGGCGCACCCCCGGCTCACTCGACAGTACGATCTGGTGGTGTCTCTCCTTTCTTCTCTACTACGAGAAAACTCACGACCAAGCATTTTATGATGACTATGCCGAACACTTAGAGAAAGCGTTTACTTGGTTGTTATATCAGGATACGAACAATGACTATCTGCTTGAACAGGGAGAGGCAGCTGATTGGGCTGATGAGATGCCGAGACAAGGCATCGTCCTCTATACCAATGCCTTGTGGTACTGGCTCTTAACACTCAGGGTGACGCTTGAAAACAGAACAGAGCTTCAGGAGATGCAACAGGCTGTCCATCTCGGTTTTAACACGGTTTTCTGGATTCATAAACAAAAAGACAGCAATATTACGTACATGCCTGAGAATGCCTATACCAAGAAGCATATGTTTGCCAAGGGCCTCCTCGAATATATCAACAGCCAGGTCGTGTATCTCCCCTACTATCTGAGTTTTGTCGGCCATAAAACGTATGAGCTTAGGTGTGATACTCTCGGGAATATTTTAGCCTGCCTCGTCGGACTGGCAGACTCCCGGCAGACAGACCTCATCATCCAACATATCCTCCAGTCAGGCTGTAACCTCCCCTATCCGGTTGTTGCCCTCTACCCGCCTATTTTCCCCGGAGAGCCTGACTGGCGACCATATATGGCCAAAGGTAGGCAGAACTTTCCGCACCAGTACCATAACGGCGGCATCTGGCCGTTTATCGGCGGCTTCTGGGTCCAGCTCCTTGCCAAAACAGACCCTCTGTTAGCAAAACAAGAACTTGTTCGTCTGGCAGAGGCGAATATCGTCGGCGGCTGGCAATTTAATGAGTACCTTCACGGCGAACACGGCACTCCGATGGGCGTTCCCCATCAGACCTGGAGCATGGCGATGTATCTGGCAGCCTACAGAACGGTTATGGATAGCGTCTCAGGGTAGCGATGCTCGTATATGACGTCTTTCAAGTTTTGACGCTTATCGAATACCGTTTTACCATACGAGCTTCGAAACCGAACACCTTACCACTTCCACACCGATTCCTCTTGTGCTACAATCGAGAAATGGAACTTCTCTTGGAATTTGCTGACTTTATTCTCCACTTTGACGAACATCTCAGAAACATTATCAATAGCCTCGGCTCACTGACCTATGTTATTTTGTTCCTCATTGTCTTTGCGGAGACCGGACTCGTTGTTACCCCGTTTTTACCGGGTGACTCACTACTCTTTGCAGTCGGTGCGGTAACCAAGAGCACGAATCTGAACTTCGGCATTGCATACATCGTTCTCTTAACAGCTGCAATCATCGGCGATACTGTGAACTACTGGATCGGGAATAAGATAGGCCCGCGTGTCTTTGCGAAAGAAAACTCCCGCGTGTTTAAAAAAGAATATCTTGAGAAAACCCGTGCGTTTTATGACAAGCATGGTGGGAAAACAATTATCCTTGCCCGTTTCGTACCGATTATCAGGACCTTTGCGCCATTCGTCGCCGGCGTCGGCACGATGCATTACTCGACATTTCTTATGTATAACGTTGTCGGCGCGTTTATCTGGGTGACCTCGCTGATGGGTGCAGGCTACCTGTTCGGCAGCATCCCGTTTGTAGAGAAGAATTTTGAATACGTCGTGATCGGTATCGTCCTGTTCTCACTTCTGCCGATGCTTCTGGAGTTCATTAGTCATCGCAAGGCGAAGAAACTGACTAAAGCTGAAAAAAACGTAGACTATAAAGATATCAAAGAAACCTTCAAAAAAGAAAACCTCAAATAGAAGTTTTGCAGAATTACTAATTACTAAATTACTAATTACTAATCAAAACCAAATGACAAATTTTCTCATTCCTGTAATACTTGAGCTATGAATTACGATCTAGAAGAAAGGACGGCTCGCTTCGGAGAAAATGTCATCAAGTTCTGTAAGAAGATTCCTCGCGGACCGATTACAGATCCGTTAATCACACAACTTACTAAGTCCGGGACAAGTATTGGTGCAAACTACAGTGAGGCAGATGATGCAGAAAGCCGACAGGATTTCAACCATAAAATAGGTATTTGCAAAAAAGAGTCTAGAGAGTCAAAGCATTGGTTACGATGATAGCGACAACATGCCCTGAACGAAAAGAGGAAGCAAAAGTTCTCTGGCAAGAATCTAAAGAAATTAAATTTAATTTTCAATGCAATTATCAACACGAGTCGAAGAAACAGCAAGAGGTGACAGATTCCTTCGTTCTTGTTTCTTTATAAATATTTTTTCCTTGAGGCTTCATTAGAAATTAGCTATTAGTAATTAGAAATTTTATTGAATAGATTTATTTTTTCTTCGTTGCTTTTCTTTTGGCGGTACTCGCGGTGGCGACGGCTACCTCAGGTTCCATTTCTTTGAGTGATTTCCAGAAGAAGTAGGCAACGGCTATGATGGTGATGACCGGTGAAAGCCAGTGCGGGATGTGAAAGCCGAAGCTATCAAGTATCATAATGGTTCCGAGAAAAAGGATCGAGTACATCGCCCCGTTTTTCAGATATTTGAATTTTTTAATTCTGTCGATGTTGCTGACTGTTAAGTGGCGAAGTACCAGCGCACCGATACCGTTTCCGAGCAGAATCAGCGGAACAGAGAACGTAAACGCGAAGGCACCGATAACTCCGTCAATTGAGAACGTTGAATCCAAAACCTCAAGGTATGCGATCTTGGCGATATCTGACATGCCGCCACCCATGAGTTTCTTCTCCTGTTCTTCAGCGAATTGCCTGAAGCCATGTATGATGAAAAACGCACTGGAACCGACGACAGCACTGAACGCGAGATACGGGTTCTCCTGAAGAGCAAACCAGACGATAGCAGCCAGAAGAACGGAGACGACAGCAAAAAACCAAACACCTTGTTTATGGAAAAAGCGCTCTCCACGAAGTCCGTAGTTTTTCGTCTCAAGAAACAACCAGTTAAAAAACAGAAAGACGAGAAACACACCACCGCCGAGTAACAGAAGCGGTGCGGAGTGTTCAAGCGAGGTCGCAACCCGTGGATCATTGGAAAACGCTGCGAAAAACGAACCGACCAGACCAATTCCCGGATTGGTCATCCAGATGATAAGAAGCGGCAGGAACCCGCGAACGACAAAAACAGCAAAGAAAAATCCGTACAGGAGAAACCAACGCTGTGCACGTTTACTCATCGTTGAGAGCACTTCGGCATTAATCACCGCGTTATCAATACTGGTAATAATCTCAAAAAGACTCAGTCCGACGAGGACAAGGAGGATGCCGAAAAAATCCATAACTGGAGAATTATAGCACTATGAGAAAACGATTTACAGTCTTACCTGGTAAAACGCAGTGGGAGGAGAATATCTTCAGAGAGCTCCAGATTCACCGTGACAACCTGATCAGGCCTCCCGGCAAACGCCGGGGCTGAGGTGAGATGCATTGAAGACGGATAATTCAGGCGAAGAACATACGGATCATAGTCTGTGCCCGGTTGTTTATACACTCTGAGAACATACGGGATGGTATCAGTAAGCGGTGTCTCCTGCGGTACGCTATACCTAACCGTCACCCTGAGCTCCTGCCCCATCGGTACTTCAAGAAACATGCCGAAGACTGATCTGCCGAAGTGCTCTGCTGTTTCGACTTCAACACCTTGTGGTTTGCTAAAGCCGTCTGCGGTATACACCCGCTCACTCGTTACTGCCTGAACCACTGCCTGTTCTTGATTGTTCAGCTGGATACCAGTCAGTGCTGTATCCTGCGGAAGAACGAGCTGGAGGTAATTCTTATAGTCTCCCCCGAACGGACTCCCCGGATTACTCTCATTGCGATACATGATCGTCACACTTCCCTGCCTTTCGCCTGTTTCAGTCAGTGTGACCTCTTGGGCGATACTGCGTTTTATGTAGTAGTTTGCTTTATTTAATCCGACATTCGCATCGAAGACTCCTAAGAAATCAGCAATTGTTGCCGCCTCCTCTTCAGGAAGCTTTTCAACTGTCGGACTGAATGCATTCTTCGTAAAGACCGTACGAAGCTCAGGATTCGCGCTCGTAATCATAATATGTTTCTGATTGACGCCCGATGAGAACGCTTCGATAAGACTGAGAAACGGTAGCTGTTCTCGTTCTTCAAACGAGAGAATCAGTGCCTGCGCGACATGCTGCAGGAAATCCCGCTTTTGACTCGAACCCGGGAAAAAGTCGTTTTCTGCATGTGACTGCACTGAAAGGTAAAAGTTCTTCTCTGTTACCGTCTCATCAAATGCCGGAAGATAGACAGGCCCGATCGCTCCAAGGAGTGATCTGAGAAACGAGACATCAAGCGTTACGACACCATCAACAGTCTCACCGGTACTCGCGTACAAGAGTGAGGCAGCCAGTGCTGCATTTTCCGTAAACTCGATTGAGAAGTTACTATCTCTGAGAAAATAGTGAGACGCTCCCAGATATCGTCTGAGTCCGAACGGCGGATCAATATGGCCTGTGAGCTGACCATCTGCGTCATAGACGTCATGAACAGTAAAAGCAGCCATCGCACCGTCTTTTAGCGTCAGCAGGCCGTAGGAGCCGATAAAGCCCCCACCGGGACGTAACTCCATATTATTTTGAAATAACACCAAGTATCGCTGCTCCCGCCCGACACCCATCAGCTGCGGTAGCACATCAATGAGTCCGCTTACTTGCTTGAGGGGCTCAGCATATGCCTGCAGTTCTCCCTGATACACTACAGGCAGATTTCCTTCTGCCTGTAGCTTTGCCGTCTCAAGGAGCACTTGTTTGAGGTCTGAGGCAACCTGCACCATATCTTCATGAGGATTCAGGCTCTCACCTTTCATGATCGCGCTGTACGTGATGCCGGCATCAGCGGTCGCGTGCGCGATATCAGCAACTGTTTTCCCGGTCGATAAGGTATCAAGGTACGTTGCACCCTGTTCTGCCAGACCGATGATTGAGGTAATACTGGTGACGACACCAGCTGTTCTTTCTGCTGTACGAAACAACTCTTTTGCTTGCACTGAACGAGCCTGTACTGCCGTCAGGTCACCGCTTTTTCCGGCATTCACCGTCAGCTTCAGACTCACCAGCCCTGCCAGGAAAAAGCCGAACGTTGCGAACGAGAGCAGACAGAAAAGAACGAGGGTAGTTCCGATGTAGGGAAGATACGTCCTGTCACGAAGTCGTTTTTTGACTTGCTTGGGTACATAGGTCGGGTTCAGAACGATGACGGCATTACGCCTGACATGTCGGAGCTTGTCTTCTAAGGGATAGGGATTTTCAACCAGTGTTGCTCCATCAAGCGAGAGTGCCTGAGCTTTCTCGACAAACGTTCCTTTGACAAATTGCATCTCTGTCTGCGGATACATCTTCATCAGCATTCGGGCAATCGTCATCTCAGTGACCGGATGGTGGGGGAACAACAATCCTACCTTTACCGGATTATGCGAGAGCAGGAGATGAAGCATCCCTTGCAGCACATCAGCATAGTACACCGGGTATGTCTCAGTCAGTCCGGCTCCATGAATACTGACACGCTTCGTCGTGTGCACCTCATGGAGCATATGGGTGACAAGTGAGGCCTCTGTTCGAGAGATACCGAAGATATCCCCATAGATCCCCAGATGCATTGCATCATATGACGCCAGTGCTTTTTTGATAAATGGAGCACTTGCATGTCCCCGCGACGTAATCAGTAATACTTTGGCCTGGCTCTGATGTGCTTTTTTTAGAAATGATTGCATCCCGTCAGCGATCGCTTTTTCACCGTTATAAAAAATGACGATAGCTGAGTAAGCGTTGTCAGGAATTGCCGGAATCGCACGGCGAAACGGGATATGAACAATCCGTGAGAGATGGGGGAGAGACTTAGAAGAACTGACAAGGACTGTCGGAAAATGCTCAGAAAGGACCGAGATAAGTCCGCGGCTTAAGACGCCTTGTTTATCAACAATGAGAAGCGGCAACGTTGTCTTTTCTTTTTTTTCGGTCGTGACGAAAAACGGAGCAGTCATAGACTCTTTTATTGTATACCACTCAGCACGTAATTTTAAGTCAGGGTCTATCGGCAAAATGGAATGATTTTCAAGGCTAGTTCAGGCACAGGTTCGGGTAATTTTCAAAAGTACGCTGTGTAGCCCCGCTGTGTTTCAGTTTTTTTCGGAAATCCCATGACCAAGTGAGGAGTTTCGCCTATGACGATAATAAAAACGATAATCGTATAACCTCAAGGGTGTGACAGGTGACAGGTGACAGGTGACAGGTGACAGGTGACAAGAGTATAGACGAGTAGTTTAGGAGGAGTGGTTGAAATTGTCTTGGCAAGAAATATATCGCAGGGTTTTTCTCAATGCTCAAAAGTAGTGTCTACGTTTCCGGCAAAGCAGAATCCGAGCACGAAGGCGAAGAGCAGTTGTCCTTGTTGCAAGGTGAGCAAGTAGTGGTCAAATGAACCGAGGATAACAACAAGCAGCAGCAGATTACGACCCGGTGCAGATGCATGTTTCCATCCGAGAAACAAGACCCACAGCAAAACGACTAGGCCGAGCAGCCCTGTCTCAGCTGCTGTCAGGAGAAAGATGTTATGCACCGGCTGCACCGCAAGGTACAGCGGCATATCATGCGGCCGATACTGCATGCTATGGAAGAGAAAGTTTCCCGGTCCGACACCAAGAAGCGGGTACTCAGTAATTATCCGTACTGCAGTCCGGTTCAGGTCTTCCCGGACGATCACGGCTTCCTCGGTCAATGTAGATGTGAGAAACCGCTCAGTAACCATCGGAACAAACGGCACAACAAGCAACACGGCGAGTACTCCTGTCGCCAGTACGATTCCTCCCCTGCTGATGATACGCCGAAAGGGGAGGGGGTTTCTGGTGCTTGCTTGGAACAATACCCGAACAGTTACTCGGATAAACACCACCAAGAGAAAACACACCCAGAGTATGATCGGCAACCGACTGAGGGTGACGAAGAGCCCGAGTGTGCCGACTAGCATTCCTGTAAGAAGCAGAACGCGGGTCAGTACTGTTCTGAAATATGACCTTTGGGAATAGAGAAAGACCAGACTGATGAGCAGATACCCGGCCAGAACATTAGGATGCGAGAACGTAGCATACGCTCTCAGATACACCTCACCGTTCAGAACCGCAGTCGCAGCACCGGGACTGAGTGAGGTAATGGCCCGCTCACCGAGATAATACAACCAACCGCCGAGATACCCGTGTGTGACAACTTGGAAAAGTGCAAGCAGACTTTGAAACAGCACCCCTGTCAAAAGCAGAGAGGGGACGACGCGACGAACAAACGGATGATTCAGGTATCGTGCGGTATACCAACCGAAGAAGAGCATCGCTATAATCTTGATAATCGTGTACAGTGCAACCGGCAGTGAGGAAGCAGTTAGAGCAGTCAGAACGAGAAAAACAACCGCAAGCACAAACGGATGAAAGAAATGAAGCGACCTAAGAGATAATTGATGGTGAGCTCGATAAAGCCAGTGAAGAAACAACGCCAGAAGCAGGAGGTCTGTCACATAGAGTTTCGGCGCAAGATAATCAACCCGAAATCCTGCAAGCAGGCTGTAGGTGGGCCAAAAATGTTTGCCGAGTTGGGTAGGA
>CAZOHC010000009.1:28024-36451 GCA_964579845.1 uncultured Gammaproteobacteria bacterium
GAAGCAGGAGGAGCAGGAGGAAGTAGAGCAGAAATTCCCGGTAATCAGCGCGGCTTAATAATAAGGACGCGTTCTTTCCCTTCACCAACAGATTCTGAAGTGACTGACTCATCATCTTTGAGAATCATGTGCATGATTCGTCGTTCCCATGGTCTCAGCGCTGAAACAGCGTGTTCCTGACCTTCACGAATAACACGTTCTTTGACTTGCATCGCGAGCTTTTCTAAATAATCACTGCGGTTTTTCTTATAGTCACCGACTTCAAGTGTCAGGCGCTCAAATCTACCGAGTCTGTTCGCAATCATGAGTGAAAGAATTAACTGCAGGCTATCTAAAACCTCACCGTGATAGCCGATAATGATGCCTGTTTCATCCGTCTTCAGCACAATGTCAATTGTTTCTTCCTGACCGACAACATCAAATTCTGCCGCAACCCCGAGGCGTTTTAGAAGGTCTGCAACCGTTTCTTTAATAAGGTCAAGTTCTTCTGTCGTAAGTTTGGTCTGTTCCATATTATTTTTTCTTTCGTCGAACTGATTTCTTCGGAGGCGTCACGGTGACTGTTGTTTTATCTGTCGGAAAGAATTTTTCCTTCCAGTCAGCGAGTCTGCCTAATCCTCCCAGCCGATACTGCTGTATGATACCAAAAATCGTGAAAGTATTCCAGTAGAGTGCGAGGGCAAGCGGGAATGTGAAGGAAAAGTAACCAATCATGACAGGCAGAATGTATAAGGTATTGTTCTGCATAGCTGAGGCGAAATCAGTTGAGGCATCACTTTTCCCCGGACTTTTCTTCGGTTCCTGCGGTTTGGCAAACATCATTGCTGACTGGATAAATTGGAGGAGTCCTGTTACAACCGGAATAAGCAGAATCGAAGGGCCGATACTGCCGAGTAACTCTGATGGTTTGTTCACAAGCGGGAGTCCGAAGAAGGAGGTGTCCCAGACGTGAGCCAATTTCAGCCCTTCAAAGTACACCACACTATTGATGTGGCGAAGTACAGCTCCCGGATCTTTGGCAACTTCGTTTAAGACTGCGTATAACCCAAAGAGTACGATCATCTGAAGAATCGTCGGTAAACAACCGGCGAGGGGATTAACTCCGTGAGAAGCATAAAGTTGCATGGTTTCAGTCTGCAACCTCTTTGGGTCACTTTTGTGCTTTTCTTTCAGTTCACTCAGCCTGGGTGCGAGCTCCTGCATTTTTTTTGACATCTTCAACTGTGAGGCGGTAATCGGATACAGGATAAACCGGATAATAACCGTTAAGAGAATAATGGCAAATCCTAAGGCATACGGGATATTGAGGGATGCGAGCAGGTGATAGAGTGCGACTAAGACATTGGTGATCGGATTGACGAGTATAAAGTTAAACAGTTCCATAGCGGTTGAACGGGTTACAGGAAAGAATTCTTCGCAATCCCATCATTCCTCCTTTCAGAATACCATGTTTGAGAATCATTTGCTGTGTATACAGGGAACAGGTCGGTGAGAAACGACAGGAAGCAGCTATACCGAAAAGCTGTTTGATGATGACTGAGAAGACAGTCTGGTAGAGTTGTATACATGTAATTGCTATGGTTCTCATGAGTGTTTCCTGAGCGAGTTTCGGGTGAAAAAATGAACAATATTATCCTTAATATCTGCTGTTTTTGCCCCGACTGCGTTTTTTTGAACGATAAACAGTATATCATACCCCGGACGAACCTCCGGCAGAAGTTCCGCGAACACAGTCTGGAACTGTCTTTTTACCCGATTACGGCTCACTGCATGTTTGGCGGTTTTTTTGGAGATGATGCAACCGAAGCGGGAGACCTCAAGTCCGTTGGAAAAAACTTTCGCGGTGAAATACGGTGATTTGTAGGTGTTGCGGGGTGGTTTTTTGACCCCGATTGGGAAGCGGTACTTCTGAGGGAGCATGATTAGAGAGCCAGACGAACTCGTCTGATACTACGACGACGTTTCAGGATCTTCTGACCTGAGTGGGTTGCCATCTTCGCGAGAAATCCATGCTTTCTGGCGCGTTTTACTTTTTTGAGTTTTGTGAGTCTTTCCATGGATGCTAGTATAGCAGAAAGTTCGTAAAATGGAAAGAATGCGTTCCCACTTGACAAAAAGTTATCCACATAGATACACTGCTAGCACCTGTCCGCGTACTCCTGTCATCGAACCCTCTGACGATGTCGCGCATGAAGGAATACTACCTCGACACAACAAGGGTCGTGAACAAAAAGTCTATGGCACATAATCTTGACACACTCTGGGAATCTGTTCTTGAGGAGATGAAACAATCAATCTCCAAAGCAAATTTTATCGCGCTTTTGAAACCCACGACATTAATCTCTCTTGAAGACAATATCGCAACAGTCGGGGCACCCTCACCGATGCTTCTCAATATGCTTGAGAAACGATTTAAAAGCGAGATAAAGACCCACCTTGACGCACTGACAAAGGCTGATAATGACATCCTCTTTGTCGTCAAGTCACAACCGCGGAAAGACCAGAATGATCTGCATGCAGGACCACTTTTCCCATCAGAAGAAACTTCCGATACAAAGTCCTCAGCAAAACAGGAATCGGCACAACCGACACTCTCAATTGGCCACCTGCCACGCGTCAGGCCTGATTATACGTTTTCCAACTTCGCCGTCTCTTCCAGTAATCAGCTCGCATTCACTGCCTCACAAACCGTTGCAACCCAGATCGGACGGACGTACAATCCGTTATTTCTCTACGGACCGGTCGGAGTAGGAAAGACCCATCTGATGAACGCGGTTGCAAACGAGGTCTACCAGAAAACACCGGATAAAAAAATCATTTACCTGACAAGTGAAGAGTTCACTAATGAAGTTATTGAGGCAATCGGTACGAACAGCACCCACCGTTTGAAGCGGAAGTTTCGCAGCGCCTATCTGTTAATTATCGATGACGTGCAGTTTTTTGAGGGGAAAGAAAAAGTGCAGGAAGAACTCTTCCATACCTTTAATATCTTAATTGATAACGGTGCTCAGATCATCCTTTCCTCAGACCGACCGCCACAGGAGATTAAAAAACTGGAAAAACGGCTGTCATCACGTTTCTCAGGCGGCCTGACGGTTGATATAGAACCCCCTGATTTTGAACTGAAAACCGCCATTCTTCAGAAAAAAGCAACGAAGTTTAACCAAGTACTTCCCATTGAAGTCGCAAAAATCATCGCTGAACACGCAACCGATACACGGGGTCTTGAAGGGATGCTGCTTCGAGTCATGACGCAGGCAAATATGCAGGGAGCAGAGATCACAACTGACATAG
This sequence comes from uncultured Gammaproteobacteria bacterium, assembly GCA_964579845.1. Taxonomy (GTDB): domain Bacteria; phylum Patescibacteriota; class Microgenomatia; order Levybacterales; family UBA12049; genus CAZOHC01. The sequence goes on from CAZOHC010000009.1 coordinate 31,319, forward strand.
CACTGCAAGCACTGGGGAAGCTGGCCGAGGAGAAACGAGAACGGCTCCATAGTGATGATGTGATTACTGCCATCTGTGAATTTTACCGGGTAAAGCCGACACAGCTTAAAGGACCGAAACGGGATGCAGCACTAGTCAGAGCCAGGCAAGTCGCGATGTATTTACTGAAAACAGAGCTGGGGCTGACACTTGTTGAGATAGGGAACCTTCTTGGAGGACGGGATCATACGACTGTGATGCACGGTGTGGAAAAGATTGAGTCGCTTGTGGAAAACAAAGCTGAAATTGCTCATGAGATAAAGGGGATAACCAAGGCAATGCGTGGGTAAAAATCGGGGATAATCCAAAACTTTTCCTTATCCTCATTTCATCCGCATTGTTATAACAAAGTTTTCCCCAGATATTCAGGCACAACCGTATCGCTGAAACGATCGTATTATGTAAACGCAGTTGTAAGTAGAAGAAAATATATTGGCTTGATTTCATAAGATTTTACGTCGAATATGAATCTTTTATAGGGTATAATCCTCTTGCAATTTTCCACTTTTCCCGATACACTACTACAACTACAAAGAGTTATATATGAAGATTAAGGTTACGACCAGTACGTTACAGAAAAAACTCTCCTTTGCAAACCACGCTATCTCCAATAAAAGCCAACTCCCGATCTTACTGAACTTTCTTCTGGAAGCGACAGAAAAATCGCTACGCATTAAGAGTACTGATCTGGAGATCGGTATAGAACTGGAGATAACAGCAGATGTTGAAGAACAGGGTTCAGTTGCGGTTCCAGCGAAGACATTTATGGAACTTATTTCCTCACTTCCCGAAGATACGATTACGCTTGTTTCCAAAGACGGCATGCTTGAAGTGATCAGTAAGAAAACAAAGAGTATGTTTCAGACCATGAGTAAGGACGAGTTCCCGAAACTCTATGATGAAAAAGGGGAGAAGGTCACGGTTTTAACACCAGAGGACCTGAAAACAGGCTTCGCATCAGTTATCTTTGCCGCGAGTTCTGATACCGCACGACCTGCACTGACCGGTGTATATATCAAAGAAGAAGAACATGGATTTTTGTTGGTCGCAACGGACGGGTATCGTTTATCGCTCAAACATCAAATAAGTGAGGTAATCGAGAAAACAGAAGGCAAAGAAACCTCACTCATCGTACCTGCGAAAGTGTTTCGGGAAGTCTTGTCACTTAAGGAACAGGGAGAGATCAGTATGTACGTCTCAACCAAAAATAACCAGGTGATTTTTTCCCAACCTGAAACTACCCTGATCGGTCGCTTGATTGAGGGTGACTTCCCGCCGTATGAGCGAATTATTCCGAATGACTATGCCAGCCAGACGAGAGTGAATCGGGAAGAGCTCCTCAAGGCAGTTAAGATCTGTTCTATCTTTGCCCGGGAGGCAGCGAATATTATCAAACTTTCTCTAAAGAAGGAATCAATAATCGTCTCGTCACAGACCCCATCAGTCGGTGAGAATACGGTTGAAGTTGAAGCTGCACTGACGGGGGAGGAAAATGAGATTGCATTTAACGCGAGGTATCTGATGGATGTTCTCTCACACGTTGAGGCAGAGGATTTGGTGTTTGAGATGACAGGGCCTTTAAATCCCGGGGTATTTAAGATCTATAACGACAACTCCTTCCTCCACCTGATCATGCCGATCAGATTAAATCAGGATGTATCCTAGCGCCTGAGCGCTTCCTCACTGGGCGGGTAGTGGCCATGTTCTTTCGGAGACTCTGACTCTATATACTCAGGATAGGTTTCTTTAAATTCTGTTAACGGCATCGGCGTAAAACGAATTTCTTCATAGATCTCTCCTGTAAAGGTATTTGCAATAAGCATAACCCCTTTGCTCGGAAATAGGTAGGCAGACGTGTGCCAGCCCCATCGTTCGTTGCCGGTTATAATCTCTTCCACAATATATCCTGACTCCGTGACAAATTGCTCTATATACGGTAAGGGACCGAATCTGTTCGTAAAAATAGGAGTTGCTTCAAACACAACCCGTCCGTTCACAGTGAGTACTTCGTTTTTGTGGCCCGGGAGATCCGATTTTATGACATATTTGGTACTTCCGTTCTGAAGCTCTGATTTTTCCAGCACCTGTTGGTGCTGTTCTACTTCATCCGCTGTCGTTTGTCCGATACGGGTTTTCTTTAAAGAATCATATTTGGAAATATCTCGTACCTCACTATATGTTGCGATAGGTGTCGGACTGATGAGGGCTTGAGGTTCAGTTTCAGGTGAGCCCATAAAGAGACTCAGAAGCGGAAGCAGGATGAAGGTGAATAAAACAAACATCCCGAATAAAAAAAGGAATAGGTATGTTCTGTTACTCGAAATTACTCTGATGAATGAAACAATTTTTTCCATAACGTACTTATTGGCTACATGAATATTGGCCAACAGCCCTCACAGCGACTTCTTTGTGCAACGGGTAGCCGCCGTCCATATACGGATTACCGACACTACCGCCGCAGGTTTGCGAAGAGAGTGTCGGATTGAGATGCAGTGCAATGGTTTCGGCATGATCTTCGTTATAAAGGTTTATACCTGATAAGCCACAACCTGTTCGTGAGTATTCAGTTAAACCTCCTTCAGTATCATAGGCAGCATAGATTTCGCTGAGATTTGTCTTTCCGTTTTCATTACAGATTTGATAGACATGGGTAAGTTCATGAAGCAGAATAACTTTTATACTTGCCTCACCAAGCACACTTGAAAGCTCAACGTCGGTCTGGTTGTCTCCGGGACAGCCGATCTGATAAGAGATACTTCCGTTTCGTGCTGTGACGTCGATAATGGTTCCTCTCACTGATTCCAGAAATGACGTGCTGGAAACAGCATAGAAAATTTCATAGATGAACCGTAATTGCTCTGCAGTGGGGCCTCCGATGATACTAATTCCCCAGGTATCTTTGATGGCTGCTGTGAGATCTGAGGGATATGGCTCGGGTGGAACTTCACAAGGGCCGCCACCGCCACCTGCACAACCGGGTGGAAGAGACGGTGGGAGCATCGGATTGCCGACCTTGGTCACGACACAAGCACTTTTTCCCGGAGTAAGCTGGTTAGTTTTGGATCCGGTCGTACTCCCACAATCGCCGCTTCCGAGTTCTGCCATGAGCTGGTTTACCCGGTCAACATACATTTGTTGCGTTGTTCCGTTCGGATCATTCGCCGGGAAGTAAACACGGGTTAATGCGTTTTCCCAGGAACCATGTTCTTGTATCGCATTTGCCATGATTGCTGCACCGAGCCTGATATTCCCGAGCGGGTCATAAGCATCTGCATCCGGAACCAAACTTTGCCAGATACCTGGTTTGACCTGCATCAGGCCAATGGAAGGATTTTGCCTGCCGTTATGATCGACAAAACCATCATACCGTACCCACGGCTGACCTGTTGACGGGTCGATATGTCCCTGGCCGCCTGACTCAATCCAAGCCATAGCTTTAATCAAATGCGCATCAACATTAAATTCTTCTGCTGCTTGGACGAAAAATGCATCGTATTCATTAATTGCTGCCCACCGTTCATTATTCGGACTACCGATTTCACAAGCTCCGCCTGAAGCATCAGGTTGTTCAAGCTGTTGTGCCTGAACGAGCGGTATAATAACGTCTGGCGAATAGAATGAAGTCATGAAGATACCTCCAAGGAGAATAAGAAGGAGAAAGAAGCATCTCTTTATGGAAGTTTTTCTTAGCCGGAGCAGATACATTTGTTCCATACAATTAGTATAGTCTATTATTCCGAGAACACATATTCATGCGTGTCAGGATTAATACCATGACTATTCACCCATCGCTTTACACTGTTCAATACTGCCTGCCTATCGAGTCCTGACTGCTTCAGTGTAATTTTCAGTGTCAAGTGATCCGCATAGCCGAGGAGATATTCAGGTGTAGAGTAGGGAAGGTGCTGAATGAGCGGGTAATACGTTTCGTTCGTACTCCGATCAAGCTCTGAGCGTAGTCCGCTATCTGCCTCTCCGGTTTCACCGGAAGTTGTAAAGGTCCAGGTATGGACTACTACACCCTTATCATCTCGTACGGATGCCGTATAGTTCGTGTTCGGTGCAAATCCTCCCAATATTTTGAAGTAAACCATTGTTGTAGGAAAGGAACTCTCAATGCGCGGAGCATACTGAATCGATGGTGAGAAGGTAAGTGAGAATGATTCTTCTGAAAGAAGAGGAGTGTTCGTCGTCATCGTCATGATCTGTTCTCCTGCAAATACATTAGTGGCATTATTTGCAGGGAGCGTACCGGTTACAGTAAAGGGAGGCTGAGTCTGTTGTTTTGACGGTGTCGGGATATCCTCACCAGAAGTTACACCATCTTGTCCAGACTGTTGTTGTAGCATAAAAAGAATAATACTCACCAGACAAAGTATCAATATCCCTCCGAAGAGAAGAGCCCATTTATACTGTTGAATCTTTTGTAGTGTAAACATAATGCTATTATATAAAAATCTCGGTTATTGTTCCCGATAGAAGGTATACCCATCTTTCGGTATTTGATCACCATACGGTCGTTCTGTTCCCACGCGACAGTCAAGATTTCCGTTAGATTCAATAATTTTAAAATGCGTATCGCTTCCATCGATCACTTCTCTTACTATGCCGATATGACCGTAGCCGCCAGAGGCAACCGCTATATCGCCAACTGCTATATCAGCGGAATTTCCTGACCCGATCGGCATGTATCGGTTCTCTCCGACATCAAATCCGTTCGGGCCATACGGTGGATCATTCAGTGCTGCTGCATACCCCATACCCTCTCCAGCTAACAGTTTACTCGCATCAGTACTACCGGTTGCCAATGCTGCGACGATACTTACGTATCCTAAACACTGATTACATAACCCTTCCCCCGGAACCGGGCTTCCGACTAAAGCACCTCCTGTTCGTCTCATCTCAAATGCGTCAATATTTTCTTGGTCATAATTAAGGGACAGAAGCTCTTCTTCCAAACATGCACCGAGCCCCGGACGATCATGGGTATCACCGGGAGGTCGACCGTCTTTTCTCGCACATGCATCAAATGCAGACTTAACATCCTCTGCTGCCCGAAGCAGTTCAACAGAGCTGGAACTCGGGGTCGAGACA
>CAZOHC010000010.1:0-23877 GCA_964579845.1 uncultured Gammaproteobacteria bacterium
TCCCTTCAAGAAGCGATTATAGGTTGTCGGCTAGTGATTTTGAGGGTCGAATTTTCCCGCTTTCAATAGCATAAATAATATCTCCCTTGTCTCCATATTTAACAAACTTTTTTAAAAATGTTTGCAATTTTAGGACATCAGACCGTAAAAAGACTGGAGCTTTATCAGTATATTCTTTATAAAAATCATTTGTCATTACATCATCTGGTTCGTAATTATGTAAATATGCGCAAGGAATCATTGCAATATCCTCACTCTGGACACTACTGTTATAGTCTTCTAATAAAGTTGCATACGACCAGACTTGATACGATGGATGACTTACTTCGCGGAGATTCCTACCAACAAATGTTCTCACAACTCCATCAAGATCAGTGCGTTCTGCTTCACTCCATTGCTTCAGTTCAACAAGTATCGCAGTTTTTTTGTTTTCTTCGTTATGTCCCGTTAAAATAAAGTCTATTCTTTTTGAAGTCTGGGGAATTTTATACTCTATAGCAACACCGGCATCGTCAGGGATCTCTGAATCAGACATCACATTATGCATATAAAGCATAGAATTCCGCCAGGATGCAACTTCAGATTTACCTGTGGAATGTCCCATTTCTCGTACAAAAGAGGTAAGTATAGTTTTGTCGATTTGGTTTGACATGACATCTGCCATGAACCCTTTCTTAGTAGATGAATAAACAATCATATTATTCGATTTTATCTGATTTACTCAGATTATGCTTCATACAAAGTAATCGTACATTTCTGGCTGATAAGCTGGTTCCACCTTTTGAATAAGGTAGATCATGATCGAAATGAAGATTTTTCGTTTCATCACATAATACACACTTGCCTTCATCTCTTTTCCATACTTCCACTTTAACTTCAGTAGGAATTACTCGTGTATGTGTAATTGTGGTCTTTTCACTTGTCGGTAGTATGTCTTGGTTGGGGGAAAGTCGTAAAATAAACCTAAAAACGCTTCTTTTTCCATCATTTACAATTTTATACTCGATTAATTCAAAGATTCCTTTTAAGGACCATACCCCTGGAATTATTTTTTCATATGCTTTAACTAGTTCTGGTGCCTTAATACTTTTTTTATATTCTTCAATCGCTTGAATAAATTTTCCATTTTGAGTAAGCCTTCCAGATGGTAAGTATGAGGTTTGATCTTCTAGTTTGGGATTATGCATATGATCTTTTTTTGTCACATCATGACCTTCATATTCTATCGTTACACCATCTTCATGGAGTCGATCGTTATAGGGAGCATTGGTTCTTTGGGACATGAGGATAACAGAATAAGACCGATTCAACCTAAAATTCATGCCGCGTTGAAGTGTCTGCACTCCTTCCGCATCACACATTTCTCGATAACTCAAAATATCATCTTGGATTTTATCCATAACCATAGAAATATAACCTATATTATACTCTTCTTTAGCCTCAAATGGTAGGATTTATTTCTTAAATAGCTTAAATAGACTGTCGATGCTGAAGGATGTTATGTTATAGATTCTGTTATATGTCGCTTTTTTCGGGTTTGTTATGATACCCATACCGCGAGGTGCTTTAAATCCCATACTATGCCTCACATACCGCTTCCAGGAAGTTCTGGCTGAGATGCGTCTTTTCAGTGATGGAGTGCGTAGTCCGAATTTCATAAATAGTCTCTAAATAATTATTTCTTATATTATAACCACTGAGCTACACCGCCATGATGTGAACAGGTACCTCGTCTCGACTGAGAAAAAGAGTACGTACCATCACGGCAGATAGCTGATGCACCTGGAGGAACCGAATCTGAATAAGCAGGAGATCGGACTTCAACACCTCGTGAATTGATGTACGTGTCATCGTTACTTAATCCACTTGATCCATAGGTAGGTACCGCTGTGGATGCCTTTGTAGGTATTGGTGTTGCTGTCGGATAGATAATCTTTTTCGTCGGAACTCTGGTCGGGATTCTCGTCGGTACTTTCGTCGGAGTTTTCGTAATTGTCGGGGTAGGTGTTTCGTCTGGTGTCGGTGATACGGTCGGGGTTGGAGAATCAGTTGGTGTAGGTGAGTATGTTATCGTAGGTGTCGGTATGTCTGTACTCGGTGTCGGATTCGTAATACCTTCTGTCATGCCGACTGCCCATGCTGATCCGACGAAGAGTGTGGGGAGTAGAATACCTGCGATGATACTGCGTTTAATCACTTGATGATTTATTTTTCGGAAGACGAAGTAAATGAGAAATCCGCCGATAATGAAAGGAAGGAAATAGAAGATAAAAGGAATCGCGAACAGGATGACCACTGCTTTTAATACCTTATTCTTCGGTAGTCTGAGGCCAAACATGGAGGGATTATACTGGAAAAAGCCGTAAATAGCAATGATTATAGGTTGATTTCATAGTTAAATAAATGATGTAGATAAGCTACGAGGAAGGGGATTGTGAAATTGTTAACGTGTTAGAAGGTTAACGGGTGTATTACATTTTATTGGAGCTTGTTGTATTTCGTGTGTTTACCTCTAGCTTTTTTTACGGGATATTTTTTCTCATTTTGTTTAATTTTCTTTTCTGATGCTTTCAAGATATCGATATCCAGATCATGGCTCATGAGAATAACCCAATTAAAGACATCTGCTAATTCTTCCGCGATATCATCTTTATTCGTTTTGATATATTTCTCAATCTCCTCAGGACTTTTCCACTGGAAATGTTCCATGACTTCTCCTGCTTCCAGAACGAGGGAAAGGGATAGGTCTTTGGGATTATGAAATTGTTTCCAATCCCGTGCGTCTCTGAACGCAACAATTTTTTTCTGAAGTTCTTCTATAGTCATAGCTGCATTATACTCTTCTTTAGCCTCAAGTGGTAGGTTTTATATATTATTCAACTAATATGTGATACCACTGCTATAAATCACTTCTGTGAATATTTAAGTGCAAGGATTAATGTCAACGTCACTCAAATTGTGTAGTTAAAAGAGGGAGTCTTCAGATGAATTATTTTCATCGGAGGATTCATAGACTGCGGAGATGTTGTCTGAACTCAGTGCATCTGTCTGTGGTTTCTCATCAATCTGTTTTCGGATTTCGGTGAACTCATTCTGTATCTCAGACAGACGTTCGCGGCTTTCTTTGATCAGTCCTGCTGCTTCTTTTACTTTCACCAGTCCTTCTTCGACATCTACCTGTTTCTGAGAACTGAACCAGTCTGCTATCTCTGAAAGTTTCTTTAGATTTTCACTGACATTTATCTGATCACTCATGGTCTTTCTGAATATTTTTTATCTCTGATGTAGCTCTTCCTTTGTGAAAGGTAAGTTCTACTGTATCTCCAATTGTAACATGCTCGATGGATTTTACAAGTTTTCCGTTCATATAAACGAGGCTATATCCTTGTCGTAACAAGCTTCTCGGGTCGCGTAGTGAAACGGTATGCTCGTACTGGGAGAGGTCTTTCTCAGTCTGTCTGAGCGTGTGTGCATAGGGTTTCGTGATACGTTCCTGCCATAGGAATGATAGGTTCTGTTGCGAGCTGACAATACTTCGCTCAAGACTCGCAAGATCGATAGTATCAGTGAGTTGCGCTCTGGCGTCTCGTACCTGTTCTTGGAAATCTGTACATATGGATGCACCGAAATGGCTAATTTTCTCAGAGAGAACAGGCAGGTAGGTTTCGAGTTGGATAAATTTTTCGTTAATTGTCTGCTCTGCTTTATTAAAGACCGCAAAAATCGAGTCAAATGCTTCAGCAATTGACTGTTTCCTCAGCTGGATAGTCAGTTCAGTATCTTCAAGAAGCTGTTCAAAGTCCCGAGTGATGTCTTTAGCATAACTGCTCAGTGCGTATCTCCCATCAACCCATGATGTACTGAGTAAGTTCGCAGCAGCAGTAGGGGTCGAGACGTGAGTATCTGCAGCGAGTGTCACGAGCGGAGCATCAAGGTGGTGTCCGATTGCTGCGATGACAGGGACGGGAAAATTCGCGACTTCGCGGACTAATGTCTCATTATCGAATGCAGCAAGTGACTGCATCGAACCGCCCCCTCGCATAATGACGAGTGCCTCAATGTCCTGTGACTTCATCGCCTGTAATGCCTCAAGTAAATCTACTAGTGCTTCTTTTCCTTCGACTCGTGAATCACAGAATGTGAATCGGAAGCCACATCTTCCGACGTTTGCGGTGAAATCATGAATGACAGCACCTTCTTTAGAGGTAATGATGCCGATTTTCTGAGGGAATCGGGGGATCGGGCGCTTTTTCTCCACTGCGAATAATCCTTGCTGGGTGAGTGATTTCTTCAGTGCTTCATAGGCTGCTTTGAGCTGTCCTTCACCGACGAGCTCAAGTGAGGTGACGACGATACTGAGACTTCCGCGCACAGGATAAATATTCGGATAGCCGTTAATGATGATCTCCATACCGGATTTAAGCGGAATACCCTGGACTTTATAGTCACTTCGCCAGATAACACAGCGAAGAAGAGCATCTGCATGTTTATCTTTCAGGGTGAAATATACGTGTCCTGATGAGGCATGCGTTAACTCGACAATTTCACCGATAACCCGTTTATTAAAGCCCCGAATAGAGGAGTTAAAGAGGTCAATGTATTCTGAAACGCTGATAGGTTTGGGGATGTATGAATCCATAGTCTATGTATAGTATACAACGAATTGCGAGTGCCCATGAAAAAAGCCCCTCACCACGAATGGTGAGGGGCTGCATAGTCAGCGAGTGTGTTGGTCGGTTGCTTTTCTCCGGTCGAGGAAACGGATGGCTATCAACATGGCCACGAGGGCGATGCTGATGACACATCGACGATACTTCTCGAGCGGATGGGCGGGGATAATCTTCCCGCGGTATGTCGGACCGTACTTTACTTCAACCTCGATCATGGGAACTCCTCCTCATTGCAATAGAGGAGAGCAACAGTACGGAAGATACACCAGCTGCAATGAGAACGGTTATAGTAACTCCGTTCACCCCTTCAGTATAAATGCCAATGATGATAGTGAACCAAGCAGTTACGATAAGTAACAAGCTAGCCCATATGAAATCCTTGAGGGATAACATAGCTGCGACGATGATGACTACCATCAGAACGACGAAGAATCCAGATCCGACTTCGATCATGGTAGGCCTCCAAGTACTCGCTGGTAAGGTGCTAAAAACAGAAGCATGTGTATGATATGCTTCTGTTTAACTTCATATAGTATAGCAGATTTGAGGCTAGAAGTATATGTTATAGGACATTTTATGTTTAGGATAGGTGGATTCCCCCAGATGCACTCGCTTTGCAAAACTGATTCGGCCTTTGTTTCAACGCAATGGCTAGAGTGTTTTGGTTTTCGGTTTCAGATTTTCTTTTGGTGTTTAGCATTTAGAGTTTAGAGTTTAGAGTTTAGAGTTTAGAGTTTGGTTTTCTGCTTCATCAGAAAACCAGCGTGTGTCCATGGTCTCTCAGCCATTTTCTGCTCTGTCGGTAACTGGGTGTGTATTTCTCAACGATCTTCCAGAAATCACGACTGTGATTTTTCTCAGTGGTGTGGGCGAGCTCGTGAATGATGACGTAGTTCATAACGAGGACAGGCGCCATGATGAGACGCCAACTGAACTGAAGGCGGTTATCATGACTGCAGGAACCCCATTTCGATTTCGTATCAGAAAACGTGAGATCAGTATACGAAGCACCCATTTCCAACGCGTACTTCTCAAGCTGTTTCGTGATCAATTCCCTACCCTGTTTGATATACCATGCCCGGAGTTCTTTCTGTGCCCGAAACTGCAGTGCAATGGGAAAGAGTAACTCGTCATTGCTGACAGCGATTTCGGTATAAGGACCCAGTTTCAGTTTCACGTGCTTGCCCAGGTAGAGAAATGTCTCGCCGTCTTTATAGCTGTTCGTACCGCGTTGCTGCACCTCAGCAGCCTTCGCGATTTTTTTCTCAATCCAGTCGGAGTGTTTCGCAACGAACTGATCGATAACAATCTTCGGGACGAGGTGCGGTGCTTTTACCAGTACCTCTCCGTCAGGACGGACTGTGAGTGTGATGGAACGACGGGCTGAGCGCTGGATGGTATAGTTTCTCATTATTTTTAATAGAAAACTCGGAATACTCGGTAAATCAGAAATGTCGAATTGTCAGAAAAATCAGAGAGTCTGACCTTCTGAGTAGCTGAGTCTCTGACACTCTGAGTGTACTGAGTTTTCCGGGGATAACATTCATGATTCGTCCTGAATCTGCCGGAGGCGTGATTCAGACATGCCGAAGTAGTGGCCGATCTCATGATACAGAGTATCGCGGATCTGTCTCACGATCTCGTCTTCTGTTTCATGTGATTCCAGAATCGGGAGGCGGAAGATCGTGATTTTATCCGGCATGGTCGCGTGTTCCTCGCCCGGTACGGTCTGGGGGACGCCTGAATAGAGTCCATAGAGTCTATCGTATTTTCTCAGTCTGAGTGTTCTGACCTGTTCTTCATTCGGTTCATCCTCGATGGTGATCTCGACATTTTTCAGGTCTTTTTTAAACTGCTCGGGGAGGTCGTCAAGTGCCTGCATGACATGAGTGCGGAATGTCTGTTCGTCCATAGTGCCACCATTTTAGCAGATGAATATGTTAATTGCTATATTAATTTTCTCTGTACTTTTGGCAGCAAAAGTACCAAATACTGCATTGCTAGTGAAAGTTGGCCGGTCTTGCTTCGCTCACTTATCGGGGGATAACACCCCCTCCACTCTTCGGTGGGTTCCCCCTGATGCGCTCACTACGCAAGACTGAATCGGCCTTTGTTTCAACGCAATGGTTTTGAAACTTTGCGCCATTTTCTTCAACGCATGAACTTATGAATCTTATTTGGAAGATGATTCGTTCTTATCACTTTCCCTTCATACTTGATACTTGTCCCTTTCTACTACACGCAAAGCTGCTGTGCTATAATGAAGCACTGTTTCACGTATGCCTGGAAAGGATAACAACAGTTCGGACCCGACGGTAGTAAATCTGCATGAGAAGGCGCTCATGATTCGCCCGACTGCTTGGTGGCGGCGTGCGAATCTCCTCGTCACACTCCGCATCCTCAGTTTTACCAGTATCCTCACCGTGGCAACACTCCTCATCCATCTGTTCCTGTTTCCGTTACTCGGCATTCGGGAATCGTTTCTTCTTTTCCTTCCTTCGGTCGCGTTTATTTCCTGGTACATGGGATTTCGTGCCGGGATTTTTATGACGGTCATTTCTGCCTTAACAATCACGTATTTTTTGCTGCCTGAGCAGTATAGCTGGGTACAGACGTCAGGAGGGTATATCAGCGTGCTGCTCTACATGCTGAGTGCACATGCAGTGAATTTTCTGATCGAGAAGAGTAAAACACCTGATATCGTGAAGTCATTTATCAAGCGGGAGAAAGAATATCAGGAACTGGTTCTGAAACTGCATGCTGATTATATGAACGCGAAGAGCGAGATCCGCGCCAGAGATGAGTTTCTCTCTATCGCCTCCCATGAGTTGAAGACACCGTTAACCGCGATGCTTATTCAGCTTCAGACCGTGCTGCATAACATCAGAAATGTCTCACTCGCTAATTTCTCGGTCGAGCATCTCCTGAAGATGCTGGATAGTGCTGAACAGCAGAGTAAACGGCTATCGAAGATGATCAATGATCTCTTGAATGTTTCACTCATTACAACTGGCAGAATGGATCTGGAAAAAGAATCGATGAATCTGACGAAGGTGGTTCAGGAATGTGTCGATCGCTTCCTGAGTAAAACTGAAAAAGACGAACCTGGGATCGAGTTCAGGGCAGAGGCAAACGTTAACGGTACGTTTGATAAACTCCGCATTGAACAGGCTGTCATCAATCTACTGACGAATGCAGTGAAGTATGGAAACGGTTCACCGGTCACAGTGATAGTTGGCAAAAGCGGGAACACCGCGAAGATAACGGTCCGTGATCATGGGATCGGGATACCTGAGGCGATGCAGAAGAAAATATTTACGAGATTCGAACGGGCAGTAACCAAACATTCATTTGAAGGGCTCGGTGTCGGACTTTATATCACTGAACAGATCGTGAAAGCACACGGCGGGAAAATCGAGTTGAAGAGTAAAGAAGGGAAAGGCTCAACGTTCGTGCTTTGTCTTCCGATAAAATAGTACGTGGTCTTTAGTCCTTGGTCTTTAGTCTTTGGCTTTTGAAGTAGCATGCTAATGACTAAAGGCCCATGACCTTGCTTTCTAGACAACGACTGCCAGGAAGTTATTTACCAGGTGGACTGTAATTGACGGATACACGGATTTGGAAACCAGTCTGATAACTCCCTGGACGAGGCCGAAGAAAAAGACCTGACCTGTCACGGTAAGAAAGTTCTCACCCTGGAGCCCTGCGACGAAGATCCAGCCGGGGAAGTGAATAAAGGTAAAAAGAATTGATGAAAGTAACACCGCCTGCACATCTCCGACGGTTTTTTGTAGGTGCGTGAAGAGAAATCCTCGAAAAACCAGTTCCTCAATAATCGGCGCAAACGGAAAATTCAGGAGAATCCAGGGGTTATTCGTGAGCGATATAGTGCGCTCGGTGAGCTCGAAAAAAATAAGCCCCAGTGAGTACAGTGCTGCGATGATACTGCCTGCGAGTTTCGGGAGGTGAAGGGCAAAGACATCACGCAACGGATCGCGGAGGAGAATAGCTCCCAGGAAAACCGGAAGGAAGAAAAATAGCATCCTGAGCACCGTATTCAGAACAAACGCTTCGCCGGTCACTGTCTGCGGGGATGGGAGGAAGAGAACACGGACAGTCCAGAAGAAAAACAGTGAGATGATAACCAGCCAAAAAAGCGAAGCACGATGACTCATGTATATATAATAGTATAAAGGGATTGATATCGGAACACTCAGAATACTCGGAAAATCAGAGTATCAGATCATCTGACCGTCAGCATTACCGGCACACAGATTTATCTGAGTTTTCTGATATACTTTATAGTATGTTGAAGCGGATTCATGAAGATTATCTCAGGAGTATTGTCTTCGGATTTCAGGATGCACTGGTCTCAACGACCGGGGTCATCGTCGGTGTCGCGACCGGGACCGGGAATCGGGATATCGTGTTACTAGCAGGCATCATAACGATTCTCGTCGAGTCACTTTCGATGGGTGTGGGGCAGTATATGAGTGAGAAGACTGTCCACCAGCTGGATAAGACAGGCAAGCATACGGATAATCTGTATATCGGTGCCGGACTGATGGGTGTCTCCTATGCCTTGGGCGGCTTGGTTCCGCTGCTGCCGATTATCTTTTTCCCGATGACGATGGCTGTCTCGGTCACAATACTCGCGTCGCTGGCTGGGTTATTTATTCTCGGATATCTGAAAGCGAAGATCGTCGAAGTCGACCCCATCAGAAGTGCAGTCGAGATCGCTATCCTCGGCGGTGTCACGACTGCTATCGGCATCATCGTCGGGAATTATTTGAGAGTATAGTTACGGAATACTCAGTGTTTCAGAGTTTCAGAAAATCTGATAATCCGATGTATCAGATTCTCCGAGTCTTCTGAGTGTTCTGAAGCTATCGCTCATCCATATACTCATACACATTCTTTGAGATGTTTGCGAGGCGTTCTGCGGCTTGGAGCTGATTGGAGGAATCGGACATCAGAACAATCAGGTAGTCACCGGTAGGCGTACTGACGATGCCTGCATCATGTTTAACACGGTTTAATTCACCTGTTTTATGCATGACTGTAATGTCTTTCGGGAGATACTTCGGAATCCTGTCATTGAGCTTTTGACCGGCTAAGAGATCAAGCATGTTCTGTGTATGCTCAGGTGTCCCGAGTTCTCCTCGATATAACTTCTCAAAAAACAGTGCGATATCTGATGCAGTTGACTTCGGTTCCGGACCGACGTTGGAGTGCCTGAGGCCATGCTTTTCCAAAAATGATTTTACATTCGATGTTTTTATCTTGATCGTGAGCATGTAGGCAGCATAGTTATGTGAAACAGTGATCATCTCACGAAGTGCCTCGGCAACCGTCATGTCAAAGCCTCCTTCTGTTAACTCTGCTGATTCTGAGGCGATATCAAACGCTTTATTCAACGCCTCAACCGTATAGCTGAGTTTCGTCTCCTCATTCAGGGTACCGTCTGCTATCTGTCGATATGTCTCACCCATCGTCCATAGTTTATACAGACTGGCAGTGGTGAAAACGTGGTCAGCATTTCTGGTGTAGGTCGCGCCTGTTGTCAGGTCTTTGACCACAACAGCATACGTTCCGGTCGAACCGGCAAGCGCATCTTCAACTGCCTCATCAAGTTTTTCGTCAAAGACAGGCGGAGTCACGGCAACAGATGCGCCGCTGACGGAACCTTCAGGAATGGGGGATGCTTCGATAGCAGTTACTTTGGCGGATGCGTATGCGACGTCAAGGGTGAGGTATGTTCCGATCGATATGACAGCGATAAGAAAAAGCCTGACGAACAGCATGGTGCTACCCAGTATACGAAATTATCTGTCTCTTGCACAAGAAAACAAACTGATATACTTTTTACTCTTTTCAGGCCCGGTTATTTATGCTATCCTGCAGTCGATACTATGCTGGCACCGGAGTGAGGCAGTCAACCCATCTGAGGATGGAGACTGTCTTTTTTTGTAACTATGGCACAGAAGAAAAAAACAACCACCAAGAAAAAATTTTCAGAATATACGATAGCTGAGTTACGAAGTTTCTCTGTTCGTCAACTCATTTCGCTCTTTCTCCGCGAGAGTAAAGAACACTTCGGAAAAAAACAGGAGCGTGTTCCGAAGGGAACGTCACGGGTACGAACAGCTGCTGCGTCTGTGCAAGCATCCCTCAAGCGGATATTCAGTTTCGGTCCTGTGAAGCCTTTGAAGAAGAAAAAAGAGAGCGAAAAGAGTAAACCGAAAACACAGGAACAGATGGTCAAAGAGGTGGTCGAGAAAGCATTTCCCAAGTCATCAACGAAATCATCGAAGAAAGACGATGAGCCGTTCCTCAAATCCAAACCGAAGTCAGGGAAGAAAAAAAGTGGAAAAAAACCATCCAGGAAAAGTGAAAATATCGTTTTTTCCAGCAGTTCGACTGAACACCTTCCTCGAACGTTTTAATACCCGGTAAATTCTTCTCCGTGAATGTTTGTATCTTCGATGCCCATTTCTTCAAGGATATCCCACATCCCGCCGACAAATCGCTGCGGTCCTGAGATATAGTAGGCTGCATGATCCGGCATGTTGAGATATTTTTGTATGAGCAATGGAGAAATGTAGCCTGATTCATGTTCCCATCCTTCGGGTATTTCGTCTGTTAGGGTCAGTATAAATGTCATCTGTTCATGAGTTTTCTGCCTCAGGTGCTCAATTTCCGGGAGGAACGGGATATCGGCGTGGCGTCTATTTGAGAAAAAAAGAAAGAACGGTCGTGACTGCTTCTCATGGAGTGCCTGCTTCAGCATACTGAGAAACGGGACGATGCCGATCCCGCCTGCGAGGAACACAACAGGTTTCGCGTCATCAGATAAACCGAAGGAGCCGAACGGTCCCTGGATAAAGGCGCTGTCACCGGGGATTAGTTCTAAGAATTGTCGTTTCGCCAATGTCTCGCGGTAGCGGAGCGCGAAAACGAGTTCATTTTCATAAGGAGCACTGGCAATCGAGAGTTCACGCATGGTGCCACCGGGTCCGGCGATTTCAGGTGGATCAACAGAGAGAGAAATATACTGCCCTGCTGTGTAGTTAAAGTCATCTGGCTTTTTAAATGAGAACAGATGCGTATCCTTCGCTATTATGCGTTTTCCAATGAGGGGGACCTTGATTGTTTTCATGGGGATATTATAGTCGATTACTTGAGTAATTTTTTAAAGACTATAGTTGCGACGATTACCAGAATAAATTCTAGGGGGATAACCCAAAAGAAGCCTAATGCTGCTTGTCCTTCAAAGAAAGAGCCTAGCAAGGCGTACGGCAGTATATGAAGGATAAGTAACCCAATACCGACAATCAATTTTTGCTGTGTGGATTTTTCGGCAAAGAGTAGGGCATAAAGTAAAAAAGGTAGTGAAATTATAAGGTTAAAAAAGATTATTCCGAAAATCTCCTCAATAAGTGTAGCCTCATATGTTCGGTAAAATTCCTCGGGTGAGTTACGGTATATCGTGAGATCCATCATAATAGATTCGTACTGTGGCGCTACATTCAGAATGATTCCTATCAGGCAGATAAAAACGTGAGTGTAGTTTACTATACGCATATGCTCAGTATGCTCGTCTGTAGAGTCGTTTGTCAATAAATGTATGAAGATGAATGGTATAATACTGAAAATATTTCGGGGCGTAGTTTAGTGGTAGAATGCGCGGCTGGGGGCCGTGTGGTCCAAGTTCGATTCTTGGCGCCCCGACTGAATTGGAAGACTCAGTGAATCAGATGATCAGACTTTCTGATTAACAGATTCTTCCGATAATCTGATACTTCTGAGTTATCCGAGTACTCTGCAATGAGCTTACCTACACTCACGGTAGAAAAAAACCCGAAAATCTGACCTATTTTGTACTTCTTTGTTCTCTTGTAATTTGAGTTAGTAGTGTTACAATTTGGTTGTTATTATGGCACGAACACCGAAAGAACCGAAAGCAGCAGTAGAACAGCAGACAGAGATGAAAGCGAAACTGGACTCGATCCGCCTGGCGATGGACTCGATTGAGAAACAGTACGGGACAGGCTCTATCATGCGCTTCGGAGAGTCGGCGAATAAACTGGATATTTCAGTCGTTTCGACAGGGTGCTTACCCTTGGACATGGCACTCGGTGTCGGAGGACTCCCCAGAGGCCGTATCATCGAAATCTATGGCCCTGAATCATCAGGAAAAACCACCGTCTCCCTCTCGACAATCGCACAAGCACAACGACATGGCGGTGTTGCTGCGTTTATCGATGCTGAGCACGCACTTGATCCGCTCTGGGCAGAGCGAATCGGTGTGAAACTGGATGAACTGCTCATCTCACAGCCGGATACCGGAGAACAGGCACTTGAGATCGCTGAGAGTTTGGTCCGCTCAGGCGGTATCGATGTCTTAGTCATCGACTCAGTCGCTGCACTCGTGCCGAGGGCTGAGATCGAGGGACAGATGGGTGAATCAGTGATCGGTTTGCAGGCACGCCTCATGTCCCAAGCGCTCAGAAAACTGACCGGTGTTATCTCGAAATCAAAAACTGTTGTTATTTTCACGAATCAGCTCAGACAAAAAATCGGGGTGATGTTCGGCAATCCTGAAACCACGACAGGAGGACTTGCTCTCAAGTTCTATGCTTCAGTCCGTATGGATGTACGGAAGATTGAGACGATTAAAGACGGTGATCAGGTCATCGGCTCCCGGCATCGGGTAAAAGTCGTCAAAAATAAAGTATCATCACCGTTCAGAATCGCAGAATTCGATGTTTTCTCAGACGGCATCAGTCGCGAAGGAGGCATTCTCGATGTTGCGGTCGAGATGGGCATCATCTCCAAATCAGGAGCGTTCTATCGCTATAATGATGAATTACTCGGACAAGGGAAAGCAGCGACACTTGAAAAGCTAAAAGAAGACCAGGCATTAGCGAAAAAAGTAGTAACTGAGATTCAGAATAAAAGTAAAAACGGAAACACACCGGTCGCAGTCGGTGTGGAAGAAGAAGAGACCGTAACACCTCCGCCTTCTGAAGAGTAACTACTCGTTCGTAATTCTCAGCTGCTAGTTCGTAGAAAACCCCTAAGACCCAAGAACTAAAAACGGCATTCGTCTGCTAGAATAGCTGGTGTGGATGATCATTTTGATAAGTATTATCTGAAAGCAGTCTACTACCTGAAATTCCGCGGTCGGTCAGTCAAAGAAATGCGGGAATATCTGAAAAAGAAAAATACCCCAGATGAGATGGCTGAGCGAGTTATTGCAAAACTCATCGAAGAACGTTTTCTGAATGACTATGAGTTCGCCAGGCAGTGGATTGAAAGTCGGGCACGGTTTAAACCGAAAGGTCGGCGTGTCGTGGTAATGGAATTGAAACAAAAAGGCATTAGCCAAGAAACGATTGATGAAGTGTTGGCAGAAGAATTTTCAGATGATGTTCCCGATGAAACGGAGCAGTTGCGAAACCTGGTCGATCAGAGAATCGGCAAATATCGGGGAATGGATAGGTATGAAATTTATCAGAAGCTGGGTGCGTATCTGAGTAGACGGGGATTTTCCTGGGAACAGATCAAACGTTCCATTGACGATAATTTAGAAAAAGAGTATAATTAAGCCTAGAGTTGCAAGAGCACGATTGTCTGATATGCACAAAGAACTCTTTCTTACATCAGTCAGATTATTCTTCATCGGTCAGTAATAGGCCTCTTTCTCTTGCACGAAACAGAATAGTATAAAGAAGTATCGGTATCACATGTACCTTTACTTTCCCCTTTATACTCACACATATATGGCAGACGCAACAGCACCAAAAGATTTACTGGAACTTGAGAAGCGACTTCTTGCTCGTCAGGAAAAGCTTGACCAGAAGATGGAACAGCTTGAGGAGTCAAAAGAACGACTCGCGAGTCAGAAAGAAGAATATACCAATAAACTGGAGGGTATCTCCGGCTTAACGAAAGAAGAAGCGAAACGGGCACTCCTCGAAGAAACCGAAAAAGACGCGACAGCAATGATGGCGCGAATCGTTCGCGAGAAAGAAGAAGAAGCAAAGGCAACTGCTGATCGTAAGTCACTTGAGATTCTGGTGGATTCACTCCGTCACGGAGCGGTAAACTTCGTCCCTGAATATACAATCTCAATCGTGAAAGTACCTGATGAGGATATGAAAGGACGAATCATCGGGAAAGAAGGCCGGAACATCAGAGCGTTTGAACAGGCAACCGGTGTCGATGTGGATCTGGACGAGGAAGGTATAATCAGACTCTCATCATTTGATTCTGTCAGGCGTGAAGTTGCCAGACGTTCACTGGAAACGCTCCTGAAGGACTCTCGAATTCAGCCGTTTAGGATTGAGGAAGTTGTCGAGCAGACCAAAAAAGAGTTGGATAAGGTGATGCTTGAAGAAGGGCAGAAGCTGGCAGCTGAGGTCGGAGTTTTTAATCTTCCGACTGATCTCGTCGCGATGCTCGGCCGTTTCAAATTCAGAACTTCATACGGACAGAATCTCGTCGTCCATACCCTTGAAGAAACGAAAATCGGTATCGCACTCGCTCATGAGCTTGGTGCGGACGTGAACGTCGTCAGACTCGGATGTCTCTTCCATGATATCGGAAAAGTCGTCGAGGGAGAAGGAAGCCATGTGAAGCTGGGTGTTGATTTTCTGAAGCGATATAATCTTCCTGAAGCTGTTATCAACTGTGTTGCTGAACACCATGAAGACCAGCCGTTTTCGAGTGTCGAGTCGATCATCGTTCATGTCGCTGATGCTATCTCGGGGGCAAGACCGGGCGCGAGATACGAGGATATCGAGAATTATGGTAAGCGCCTGACAGAAATGGAAGAAATTGCCAAAAAATATGAAGGTGTTGAAGATGCCTATGCATTCGAAGCAGGACGTGAGCTTCGTGTTATTATCAACCCAGGAAGACTGGATGATAACCAGACAGTGCTCCTCTCCAAAAAAATCCAGGAAGAAGTCGCGAATGCACTCGCAGTTCCCGGTGAAGTGAAAGTAACCGCTATTCGTGAATTCCGCGCCGTCTACCCCGATCGAACAAGCTAAGATTGTTAACGAGTTAAAAAGTAAACGGGTTATAATCCGGACATCGACTTACGGTATCGACGCTCGTATCGGTGAACGGTTGCGAAAATCGGCTTTAGTTTTCTATCTCAATTCCTTCGATCCACTCCCAATTCGCAATTGGATAATTCTCGATTAGTGCACGGTTTCTTACTTGACACGAGTTTGTTTTCATTGTACTGTTAATCTAATCGGCTATATTTCACCCGTACTGATGAATAGTATTTTGTATCTTTTACCCGCATTTATTCAGTTTCTCTCGCATACTCGATATATTTATGAATTAAAGGAGGTGAATGTTCATGACGAAGAAAGATCTCATTGAGATAGTCGCCAAGAAATCGAACCTGACGAATAAAGCTGCCCGAGAATCTGTTCAGACCACGCTCAATACTATCCGAGACTCACTCAAACGAGGAGAGAAAGTCGTACTGACAGGCTTCGGAACGTTCAGTGTGAGAACCCGTGCACAAAGAGTCGGACGTAATCCGAAGACAGGCGCGAAGATAACCCTTCCTGCAAGAAAAGCACCGGGCTTCACCCCAGGCAAAACCTTTAAGAAAGCAATACGATAATTAATTGCGAATTGGCAGTCATAGTGATATAATGCTAATGTCACGGGAAGCAGTATCGCTACCCGCCAACATTCTTTCTCGAAAGAGAAGTTTGGGCGGGAGGAAAGTCCGGACAGGCGTTATATCAGGGATGGAGTGTAAGCTCCGACTAGTAATAGCTAGTTTCTTATTCCTTTACCCCTCAACGGGGTTTTACCCACATGCGGGAATAAGAACGGGTCTCGAATTGACGAGGCTTGAGAGCAACAGAGACGAGTGGGTGTGAAACGGGCAATCCTCCCTGCTGCAACCTCCGAATGGTACGTCTACGTATATAACCCAGTACCGAAGCGAGGGCATCGCGCCGAATAGGCGGACAGCGTGATCGATACATCATCACACTGAGATAGATTGCGATTACCCGCCTGCAATGCTATGCGTAGCATTGTGGGGAGGGGAAACAGAATCCGGCTTATTCGCTTCCCGGGATAAAAAAAGTATTCAGTATTTAGTATATCGCAGCTCGCAGGTTATCTGCAGTACGATACACACAGCACTGAATACTTTTTTTATTTTTCAGAAGATTTTCTGAGTGCGACCGGGAAGTGGAGCCCCAGGAGAATGATCCCGATGAGGGTAAAGTAGATGCCGTTTTTTATGTCATTTACTTGGCGTTGTTTTCGCTCTGATTCAACCCGACGTTCACATGCTGCTTTTTGTTCAGTCCGTTCTTCTGCACTGAGTGACGCGAGTGTATCACTGTCAGGTAACGGTCGTTCATAGGGTGTTCCGGTCAAATACGAACAATCTTCATTGCCTGCATACTGCAATGGGTATTTATCGTAAAATGCGGTGTTTATGCCGAATGAAACCAGGTTATATAATCCGATAATTAGCAGAATGATCGCGACGATCGAGACGAGATAAAAGTAAATGAGGCTGATGAGCTTGCCCATATGTAATTAGTGTAAACAAAAAAGAATAAAGGGGCAAGTATCAAGTATAAAGGGGAGAAAGCGATTCCTTATTCTTTATTGCATTATTAGAATCGATTCTAATGACTAATGACTAATGACTAATGACTAATGACTAATGACTAATCAGCATACGTCGAGCAGAGCATTTTAAATTCACAGTTTTTGCAAAGTATCCCTCCTGAGCATCGGAAAGTGCTGGTTTCGATATCAGAAATAATCGAGCGAATTTTTTCCTTTGCCTCTTCCAACTGCGCCTTTGTCCTCGTTGTTGAGACTTTCCTGTTTTCATCTAGATAGTAGAGTGTGAGGAGAATCTCGTCAGGTGATGTGCGGAAGATCGCGCTTTGAATCTCAGTTGCTGCCAGTGCATAGAACGTCAGTTGAAGATCGTCTTTCAGTTTTCGCTCGGTCGGGATGTTGCTTCCTGTTTTATAATCGATTATCTCGATTCTTCCGTCAGGGAGGGCATCGACCCTGTCAATTCTTCCGCTTGCTTTTACTTTTCCGAGCGGAAATTGAAATGGTATCTCAACCGCAACAGTTTCTGCCTGTTCCCTGAGATATGTTTCAGCAAAGCGAATGAGCATTGACTCTGCCTGTTTATATGTCTGCTCTTCATGGGTTTTGCTGCTGTATCCTGCCTGTATCCAGTTATGCTTCAGTAGCTCACTCATACGTTCAGAAGGCAGTGACTCGTTCATGCGTATACTTTGGGTAAAATCACGGATCGTATTATGGACGCTGGTTCCGTAGCTGAGTGCAGGAGACGGGAGGGACGGAACCTGGAGGATATAGCGCATTTTATAGTGAAGCGGACACATCTGAAAGGTCTGGATTTGTGAATACGAGATAGAGCTGATGGTATTCAGAGTCGGTTTGGGTGCAGTCGAAGCTGATTGGTGTTTCGGTGCATAAGAGTCGTTCAGTGCTTCTAAGAGCGTCAGTTGTTCACTGTTTTTTTTCACTGTCTGCTTCTTCAGAATTTTATCAATGTTTGCTTCACCGATTGCCTCGATAACGAAGGGAGAAAGTTTTCGCTCTCGCTTCGCGTCACCGTAATATCGTGATGCAGTCAGGTACAATCTATATTTTGCTAGTGTTGAGGCAACATAGAATAACCTTCTTTCTTCCTGAAGGTTTTCATTTCCGGTCGGGAGCTCTTCTCGGATCAGATCAGCAGGAACCGGGATCTGTTCTTTTCGGTCCCGACTCGGAAACCGTTGGGTGACGAGGTTAACGACAAAGACGACCGGGAACTCGAGTCCTTTACTGGAATGAACGGTCAAAATATTAACGGCATCATTATTTACCCAGTCAACTTCAGCACTCATCGGTGACTCGCCGAGCTCCATTGAGAGATCAATCCAGTCAACCACAGCAAAGACAGAAGCATCTTCACGATTCGCTTCAAAAGACTGGAGTTTATTAAAAAACTTTGAGATATTTGCAGCTTCTTTTTCTGTTTCTCCTGACTCTGATTCAAAATAGTGACCGACGACACCTGAGTCCTGGATAAAATTGTATAAGATCTGCCCTGCAGAATTCGTCGGGACCAGTGCTAGATGTTTTTTAATCATCGCGACCAGTGTCTCTGTTTCCTTTTTTCCTTGCTCGGTAAGGTTGCTCTCTTCATGTCTCTCCATGACTTCAAATAGTGAAAGATTGTGTTTTTTCGTCGCATTCATCAACATGGCAATGTCACGCTCTGAGAATTTGAAAATCGGCATGGTGAGAATGCGGTAAAGTGATGCATTATCTTCAAAATTGGCGAGGACTCGGAGGTAGGCGATCAAATCTTTTATCTCTTCCTGCTGGAATAAATGACCGGGCCCCAGGAACTGAAACGGTATCCCGTGCCTGGTGAGCGCACGTTGAAACGGTAGAGAATGGTCATTGGCACGAACGAGAATTGCGAATTCATTATATGGTCTGTTCGATTTCTCGACTTCTGCCTTAATTATGTCGGCAACTGCTTCTGCTTCCTCTTCGCCCCGATCAGTAAAGATCAGGTCAACTTCATCGCCCGCGACACCGCGCATCGCCTGAAGTTTTTTATCAATCTGTTCCCGCGCCTCGAGCCTGTCCGGGTTATTGTGCTGAATAAGCGTATACGCGGCATCCAGAATATTTTGTGTGGAACGATAGTTTTTGGTCAGTGAGATTATCTCGGCTTTGGGGAAGTGTGAGCGAAACTGCAACATATTCGCAAGCGCTGCACCACGCCAGCGATAGATACTCTGATCATCATCGCCGACAACGGTAATATTCTGCTCCTCACCTGCGAGGAGAATCGCCATTTCATTTTGGGCGTAGTTCGTATCCTGAAACTCGTCAACGAGAATGTACTGAAAACGTTCCTGGTAGTTTCGTAACACTGCTTTCCGTTCACGAAACAGCTTCAGTGTGTTACTGATAAGATCTGAAAAATCCATCACGCCTGCTTTTGCTTTGAGTGACTCATACGTTGAAAATGCATGTGCGAGTTCGTTTGTTTTCAACGATTCTTCTTTCGTGACTTCATCGCTGTCTTTTTCCGCTTGCTTGGCAACGTTTGCTGCATATTCAAGGTATTGCTCAGGTGTAATATCATCGTCTTTGAGGCGGGAAAAGTGCGTGAGCATGCCCTGAAGAAATTTTGTCGGGTTTCCGAGCGGTCGATAGAAAGAAAGTTCAAAGTCAAACAGATGTTTTCTTAAAAACAGGAGGTTTTCTGCCTCAGTCATCAGCGTAAAGGAAGGATTGAGACCGATCTGAATCGCTTCCTGCCTCAGGATACGCTCACAAAACGCATGGAATGTCTCAATCCACATATCCGTATATCCATACGGTAACGCCTTATCAACACGTGTTTCCATCTCACGGGAGGCTTTCTCTGTAAACGTCAGTGCGAGGATGTGTTCTGCCGGAACCTTTTTATTCGTGATCAGATGTTTTATGCGCTCTGTGACGACTGTGGTTTTCCCGGTGCCTGCACCGGCGATAATCAGAAGCGGTCCTTCGCCGTGTTCGACAGCACGTTTTTGTTCTTCATTTAACCTCGGAGCATCAGCCATGGGGTTTATTGTAGCATACAGTGATCATGTATCAGTATGTTCCTGTCATGCTTTCTTGAATAGATTTCTGAGATAGGTTACCATAATCGTTATGGAACAGAATAACAGGAAAATACTCTTGAATCGTTATACCGATGAAGCCAATAAACTCTTAGCGGAGATGGCTCGTATCGTGGTACGGGCACAGCGCAAAAAAGAAGACAAAACATATAGAGAACTATTGAGCAAAATACAGTAATGTATGAAAGAAGAAGTACAGCAACAGATTCCGGAACAGCGTGAACTTCCTAAAGAGCAGGAAAATACTTCAGGCGAGTTTAAAAAACTATTTGAGAATCATCTCGCTCAAGCACGACAGCTCGGTGATGCGTTACCTCCAGATAGTGAGAGTATTGATCGGATACATTTTGCGAGAGCTGAACAGGATTTACTCCGCTTGGGTGAGGAAACTGCCTCTGCCTTTCAAAACGGTACCGACACCTCCCTCTCGCTTGAAGAACCGTTTACATTCTCTAAAAAAGCACTGAGGGAGTATACCCGTTCGACGCCTGAGCTTCGTGAAGAGCGTCGAAATGTCGCTCAACGGATTAAAGAGACGAGGCGTGCGAATCAAGACCTATTACAGAAAGAGCGTGAGAACAGTACGAAAAAACGCGAAGTTTCAGCGCGACATGAACTCAGACGTGAGGAAATCAGAGCCCGAATAAGTGAATCAGAATCTGAGATCAGGCAATGGGAGAATGACCTGTTGAAAAGAATCATCACCAGCGTGAGACCTGAACTCCTGAACGAAAAAAAACGACAATTATCCTTGCTGGAAGAAGATTTAGTGAACACCCAGGAATATGATGAAGCAATCAAACCGTTACATCAAGAGTTTTATGCATTACAGACACTGAAAAGAGAACTGCGAGACAGTAAAGAAATACTGGGAGAGTACTATGACCGAAAAAACGAGGAGCTTGATCGGGAGAGTCTGGAATATATAAAACAAACAGCAGGAGATATACAGACGATCGCTGAGAAATACGATGCCTATACTGTCCATGCATTAGGTAATGCTCCCGTTCATATTCCGGGCATTTTTCATGCTAACAGCAGAGAGTGTATGAGTAAGCTTGCGGTTTTGTATGATGTTGCGCCTTCTATCAGTGCGTCAACGGTTAGATTCGGAAAAGATGACGGTATGTGGGGGAATGAGGGTGTTTTCTTACGAGGCGGCATAGTAGATGAGGCAGATGAAACAGATCTGATGTCAAACCCGAAGGGTCTGAGAGGTCGGGTGACGGCCCGTCAGGCAGAGACTGCGAGTGAATATATGATGAATCTTAATCGGGCGATCGAACACCCGAATAATCCGGGTCGGTATAACGAGTTGATTGTCAGGGATCCAAAAATTGCAGGAATGTATATTAATGAAACACGTGATGATACGCTGTGGAGTAATTATGAAGCATTTTTTCAGATTGCCCGTGATTTTCATCTGCCGGTCTTTGTCTTACAAAACGGTAGAGCGAAAGAGATTACGTATAATTTCGTGAGTAAACAGGCCACAATCGGTAGAACAGTTACACCATCAGAAATAGCATCATTAGAGCATGATCTGCCTGTGGTGCTACAAGATGCGATAAAAGAATTGGCCGAAGCGAAGCTGAAAAACAGAGCAGGAAACGTGCTCGTCTAAGTTATTCCGTAATTTCTTTGACGACTTCATCGCCGATCGTTCTGGTTGCGGTGAGTTTGTTCCCCAAAGTTAAGATACCGGTATTTACTTGTGAGTACTGTGATGTGGCGTTGTTGAGATGCTTTCCCAGCACCTGCATGCTATCATTGATTTTCTCATAATCGTTCTGAATCGCTCTGAGCAGTCTGAATACCTCACGGCTTTTTGTCTCGATTTTCTTCCCTTCAAACGACAGGAGAATCGTCTGCAGATGAGCATACAACGTGCTCGGGGAGACGATATAGACTCGCTGTTTTCTCGCGTACTGTAAGATCTCGGTCTGATTACAGAGTTCATAAAAGACTGATTCACTCGGCACGTACATAAGGGCAAAATCCATCGTTCCTTCCTCAGGAAGAATGTATTTTTTTGAGATGGCATCGATGTGTTTTTTTACATCTCTCAGAAATTCTTTTTCAGCCGTTTTTTTCAGCAAGTCATCTTCTGCTTTCATCATGCGGGTGAAATTCTCCATCGGAAATTTCGAGTCAATCGGGAGTATGCCGGCATCAGTCCTGATCGCAGCATCAACTTTTTCTCCTGATTTAAACGTGTATTGGAGGTGAAAACTATTTTTGGGAAACATTTGTGCAATCAGATCTTTGAGTATCTCTTCTCCGATATTTCCTCTGATCTTCGGACTTTTCAGAAATTCCTGCAGTTCCTTCATCGATCTGCCTATCTCACTCATCTGTCCGACTTCTTTATTCACATCCCGGATGACTTCAGCTGCTTTATCGAGGCGTTCATTGAGTTGTTTGGAATTCTCCTGCAGTGTTCTGACCATCTGCGAGGAGTTCGTCTGCATTGATTCGTTTAGCGTTCTGTTCGTTGCATCGATTGATACCTGCATGGTTTTCAGCCATTCGAGAAGCGCCTGGTTATTCTCAGGGGGTTTTGCCTCAGACAGCTTCTTATTGATGAAATAAAAAAGTCCGGCAAATCCCAAGAGGATGGTGAGAAGCAGAATAGGCAGATCCATAGTATTGTAGGCTATTGTAGCACAATTGAGAATTATGAATTAAAAGTAGAGTTCCGGCTGTGCTGTTACTTCCTGCCAGGGGGTTATGGTTTGATGATAAGATGCAGCTGCAGCGATCATCGCGGCATTATCAGTGCATAAGGATTTCGGTGGAACAGATATTTTTGTTGTTAGTCCTTGGCTAGTAGACCTTTGTCTGAGAACAGTTTGCAGTTTCATATTCGCAGCGACACCACCTCCGAGAAGAATACTTTTGACACTGTATTGCTCTGCAGCTTTGAGTGTTTTACGGACGATGACGTCGATAATTGCTTCTTCAACTGATGCACAAAGATCATACAATATCTTGTCATGAGATTCTTCAGCTTGATGCTTCAGCACAGCAGTTTGGATGTCTTCATTTCTCTTTATCAAATGTAAGACGGCTGTCTTCAGTCCTGAAAAACTGAAATCATAGTCGCCTGACCCGATCATCGGGCGGGGAAGTGCGAAAGCATCAGGATCACCTTTTTCAGCAAGTCGGGAGATAATCGGACCTGCGGGGTAGGAGAATCCGAGGAGACGACCGATTTTATCAAACGCTTCACCTGCTGCATCATCGCGTGTTCCGCCGATCACGGAAAGATCTCTATGATCTTTCATCATAACGATGTCAGTATGTCCTCCTGAGACGACGAGTGCAAGTGCAGGGAATATCCGGTCTTTCGTCATCGTTCTTTGGCTCTGAGCATCATGCCGGATCCAGTTCGCGTAGATATGCCCGTAGAGGTGATTCACCGGGATAAGTGGCTTTTTGTAGAGATATGATAGGGTTTTGGCAGTTTCGACTCCGACCAAAAG
>CAZOHC010000010.1:23887-29877 GCA_964579845.1 uncultured Gammaproteobacteria bacterium
GTCCCGGTCCATGCGTGACTGCGATACGGTCCACCTGGTCAATCGTCACATCCGCATCAGCTAACGCTTGTTGTATCACGGGGAGAATATACTTCACCTGCTCACGAGCTGCAATCTCAGGAATAATTCCACCTGTTTCCGCGTGTAGTGAAAGAGAGGTTGCGATGGAGTCGGAGAGCAGTTCTACCGGAGTATTTTCATCGTACGTCTTTATAACAGCTGCTCCGGTCTCATCGCAGCTGGTTTCAATCCCGAGTATCAACATAATACGTTTCTATTCCAACTCTATCTGAAGTGTACTGCCTACTTCAATACCGAGCTCAGCTGCTTTCCCGGCATTTACTTCCAGTACCTTGTCTGAGGGGGAAGTTGGCTTGAAAACCGCCAGCGGTGCTGTGTTTGATTCAGGTGGCTGAACGTTCGCATAGAGTGTCGTAACAGTCGTGTCATTGATAAAGATGATATCAATCGGAAACTGCATCTCCTTCATCCAAAACGAAGGATACCCCGGTTCTTCGAAAACAAAAAGCATTCCCTGGTCATCAGGTAATGATTTCTTCTGTGACAGACCGGTTTCCTGTTTTTCCGGTGTGTCTGCGACTTCAACACGAATCGTCTGGTCATTAATCGTAACTGATCCTGTCGGGCGATTGAAGAGTGAGCCCAGGAACGGACTGAGGTTTAAAAATCCCCAGACACCGATAATAATGACGAGAATAATCCCGACGATAATTGCGATTTTGTTCGTATTCATATTCATACAATAATCTGTTCCGCCAGTTTTGACGTGGCAAATGCTGGCACCCTGTCGATAACATCCACAACACGTGCGCCTGTCAGCTGCGCTTGGCGAAGTTTGTGTTTTCTTCCGGGATCGCCTTTTGTAGTTGCGATTATAGCAGGTTTTATCGTGAGCACAACTGTATCATAGTCAGCATCGGACATCTCAGAGGGAAGGTGAACAATATAGTCAACAGTCGGCAGTGCCGCGAGAATCGAAGCACGGATATCTTGTTTATGGACAGGGCGCTTCTCACCTTTACGCTTTTTAATCGATGTATCACTTTCAAGGAGGACCAGCAGGCAATCTCCACGTTCTTTCGCTCGTTGCAGAAAGTCTATATGTCCGCGGTGAAGGATATCAAAACACCCCCCCACCAGGACAATCTGCTTTTGTTCTCGATGCAGTTTTTTAACGACATCGTCAAGCTGTGTAGCGGAAAGTATTTTATTCATAATGGTACATGCAAATTCTCTGAATGCACTGTCTGCAGGCAAGATTTTCTGTGAGGTGGTACGCTGGTATTCTCAGCCTTCTTTTGTTCCTTTCAGGAATACTGCCTGCCATGGGCGATAACGTGAGGTGAACGTATCATCGATTATGACCTTTCCGTCTTTTTCGACTTTGTAGGTGAAGTACACATGCGCACCAGGGGCAGCAAAGTCAATCTGTTTGATCTGGTCTTTCGGCAGTTCGGGATCATCCTGGTACAACGGTTCAGGCGCAGGAGCTGTCGAGACGGTGACCGGCTGTCCGATTGTAGCCTCACGTCCGTCTTTGGTTCCATAGAGTCTGAATGTAAGTGCCTGATTCGCCTCATCGATCACTGTCTGAATGAGAATATGGTGTTTGGTATCATTTTTAAACTTGAAATCAATGTTGGGTGTGTAGATCGCAGCATCGATTCCCGGTGCTGAATCCTGCTCATAGTAGCTGACTCGGTATGCGTGCTGATTCCGTTCGACAATCGGCATCCCTGCATTCAAAGCAGCCCTGAACATCGTCGTTGATACCTGGCAGACACCACCGCCGTCACCCAAAATAGTTCTGCCTCCTGAGATAATATATGCTTGCTTATACCCTGTAAGAGCTGAGACGTCTCCGATTGTTTTGTTGAACGAGAAAACTTCACCGGGCGGAATCAGTGTGCCGTTAATCCTGTTCGCTGCCAATGTCAAATTGAATACTCGATTTGCGATCGATCCACGGTAGTGAGACGTTCCTTCAGCAAGAAGTTCTGTAATGCCCAGGTCATTCACATTATCTGTGCTAATTTTCGGCTCAGTTATGAGGATGGGAAGCTGCAAGGTAATTGTTTGTACACGTTGCTCAGAAAGGAGTGACGGCAGTCTGTCTTTGAGTGATTGATACAACTTCGGCATATCAACCTCCTCACCGTTTTTTGATGGCTTAAATTCAGTCACCTTATTATTCTCGACAGTGAATACTGCATCAATGGGTTTTTTATACACCTGCTTACTGATAGGCAGGAGTGCAGTCTCAAGTTCACGATCGTTCACATGATACGTCGGGGTTAAATTCAATCCCTGAAAATACGCGAGGAAAATAAAATGGAGATTGGCAAAAAAGTTGTCGCTTCTTCCGATGCTATATGCTTGGTCAGCAAGCATAGACGCATCATAGCCCATGCCGAGATCTTCTGCTGACATAGTAGCGATGGCGTCTTTATAGGTAAAGTAAAATGTTGTCTCTGCAATAGTATCGTTTTTATTCACGAAGTAGTCTTCGACCTCTTGTTTTGTTTTTGCACTGAAATCAACGTTCTGGATCGTAATGCCCGGAAACACCGTATCTTTATAGGTATTGCGGTAATAAATAAAAAGAAAACTGGCAAAGAAAAAAAGTCCGAGGAAACCTCCAAGGAAAAACCAAAAGGAGCCTCTTAACATTGATTTTACAAAAGTTGAGTTGGGGGTCGGGATTTTGATCATACCTGCGATTGCTTCTGATTTCCTCATCGTATTATACTATAAATGACCATCTATTATGGATACCAATAACCCTACAACTCCACAAGCAACATCGACCGAGATTTTCAGTGCTCCGGAACAGCCCGGAGCGCCACCTCCTCCTGCTCAACCTCCTGTGACACCACCACCACCTCCGGGAGGCGCTGTTCCGCCCGGTAGCCCTCCGGTGAACCAGACAGCAATCCAGCCGCCTGTTCCGCCTCAGTTTCCGATTTTTTCCGGAAAAAAGAAGATACTCTTTATCATTTTGGGGGTTATTATTCTGGTACTCATAATTCTCCTTGCTGTGCGAATGCTGTCTGCCTCATCAAATGATGAAGAAAAAGCTGAGTTGACGTATTGGGGGATTTATGAAGATCCGAAAGTCATGCAGGTACTTATCGATGAGTTTCAGCGAGAAAATCCGCATATCACGGTAAATTTTGTTCAGCAGGATCCTGAACAGTATCGTGACCGTTTAATGACCAGAATCAGAAACGGTAACGGACCTGATATCTTCAGATACCATAACGGCTGGGTTCCGATGCTTACCGGTGTGCTGCTTCCGCTTTCAGCTGATGCAGTCAGTCCGGAGGATTTTGAGAAGTCGTACTATAAAGTTATACGGGATGATCTGGTCTATAACGGCGGTATTCTCGGTATCCCACTCGTAATTGATACGCTCGCGATGTTTACGAATGATCAGATGTTAGCAACGCAGCGGCTCAAGCCCCCGGTTGAGTGGAATGAGTTTATCTCTGCAACCGCTGACCTCACGACCAGAGTCGAGACCGGTGATAACAAAGGAGAGATTACGACTGCCGGAACAGCACTCGGAACGTATGATAACATCACGCATGCTTCGGATATCATTTCACTGTTCATGGTACAAAACGGCGTCAATCTCTATGACATTACTGCCGCGACCAGCGAGAAAGAATTGAATGGATGCAACTATAAAGCCTGTGAAGCGCTGAGTTTCTATACGATCTTTGCAAAAGGTGACGGTAACATTCAGAAAGTCTGGGACGGGACCATGGATAACTCCGTCGTTTCATTTGCAAACGGGAGAGTAGGCATGTACTTCGGCTATTCTTGGGATATTTTTACGATTAAAAGCATTAATCCGAATCTTCAGTTTTCGATTCACCCGGTCCCGAACCTTCAGGGACAGAAAAAAGCAATTGCCAGCTACTGGGTTGAGGGGGTATCGAATAAGACACTCTATCCTGAAGCTTCCATGAAGTTTATGAAGTTTCTCCATCAAAAAGAGACACAGCAGATGTACTATACGGAAAAAGCAAAAGTACTGCAGTACGGCAGACCGTATGCTCGGGTTGATCTGGGAGAAACACTGAAAGATGATCCACTCCTGTATCCGTTTGTACAACAGGCATCGTATGCGGTCTCCACACCTTTTGTCTCTGACACGCAGGATAATGGACTCAATGCAATCATGAACGGTTATCTGAAAAACGCCGTTTTGGAAATCTCGGGCAATACGTCAGAGAAAACTGCGGTTGAGACATTGAATCAAGGCGTTATTCAAACCATGCAACGATATGTCCGCTGAAGAACGTGCCGTTATAGCACCGTTAGTGTACAGTGCTCTTTTTTCATTTCCACTTACGCTTCATGAAGTTGCGAGGTATTGTCACGGGAAAATAAGTGTGGGTGAGTGTCAGCGAATCCTTTTGTCGCTTGCTCCTGAGGTCCAGCAAAAAGACGGCTACTTTTTCCTGAAAGGAAACGAGCAGTTTGTCTCCCTTCGGAAAAACGGGACTGTATATGCTGAGCGAAAGTACCAGGCGGCATTGCGTATCGTC
Source organism: uncultured Gammaproteobacteria bacterium (assembly GCA_964579845.1). Lineage (GTDB taxonomy): Bacteria > Patescibacteriota > Microgenomatia > Levybacterales > UBA12049 > CAZOHC01. The sequence continues at coordinate 28,465 of CAZOHC010000010.1, forward strand.
AGTCTTTTTCGTCATATTCCGTCAGTAAAGTTTATCGGTCTTAGCGGTACAGTTGCGAACGGCAGTGCGAAGAAATCTGATGATGTCGATCTCTTTATCATCACACAGCAAAACACATTATTCACGACACGATCTATCATGCTCTTCATGCTTCAGCTGCTCGGGAAACGACGGAGGAGGCTGGACCCTGTCGGGCAAGATACTGTCTGCCTGAATATGTTTCTTGATGATACTGTCCTACAATTTTCCTCTGACAGACAAGATCTGTATACCGCGCGGGAAATAACGCAGATGACTCCGCTTTATGACCGCGACAATACGCAGCGCGATTTCTGGCGGCAAAATAACTGGCTTGTGTCCCACCTGCCGAATGCCTTACCGAGGAAAGCAGTATATGAAAAACAATCCGGAGCAGGAGGTTTTTCAGTGATACTCCTACGTCTTTTTTACAATCCGGTTATCGAATCTCTCCTACGGTGGTATCAGATGCGGCGAATTATTAAACATACAACAAGTGAAACAGTCAGAACCGGATTTTTGGCATTCCATACCCATGATTACCACCGAAAAACACTGCAACGATTTACGGCGAATATGATACGATATGAGGCTAAAAAAACGATGAAAATCCTATCCAATGACACTGTTGACAAAGGTCAAAATATCTTCTATACTGCCTATTGATTAACACCCCTTCGTCGAAAAAATATACGTCGTGCGGGGAATTTTTTTTAGAAAATATATGAATAATAAAAAAATTTATTTAACAAAAGAAGGACTCGAAGAGCTAAAAAAAGAACATGCAGAGTTAAATACCGTGAGACGTCCTGAGGTCGTGAAACGACTCTCAGAAGCTCGAGACCAGGGGGATCTCTCAGAAAATGCTGAGTATCATGCAGCGCGTGAAGAGCTGGCGTTTATCGACGGAAGAATTGATGAACTTGAAGAAATACTGAAACAAGTTGAGATTATCGGTGAGGTGAAAACCGATAATGTTGCCCTTGGTTCGAAGGTGACGCTGCAAGTAAACGGAAAAGATGAAGTCTACTCAGTTGTCGGAGAATGGGAAGCTGATCCGAAAGAACGAAAAATTTCTCATGAGTCACCACTCGGGAAAGCACTGTTAGGTAAAAGAATCGGTGAAACCGTTGAAGTCGAAGCACCGGCCGGAAAAATAACCTATACTGTTCTATCTCTAAACTAACTATGCATAGATCATTCGTAATCACGTCAGTTAAGAAGCGTCCTCTCACTGAGGGGATTGTTTTCGTGGTGTAAAAAATTTTAACTAACAGTGAACAACCCCTCTATGGAGGGGTTTTTTTGTGGAGAAAAACATGAGAATTGAAGGATCACCATTTAACGGTTGGTTTACCAGTTTTGGCGGGCAGTCAAATGACAGTGTAGTAGGTG
>CAZOHC010000011.1:0-28448 GCA_964579845.1 uncultured Gammaproteobacteria bacterium
GCCTTGTGCTGCGCACAAGCTCTATCTGTTTGTTAGCCAATAATTTCAGTTCTCTTTCACCCCCCTTCCGGGGTACTTTTCACCTTTCCCTCGCGGTACTAGTTCACTATCGGTAGATTTTGATATTTAGGCTTGGATCGTGGTCGACCCGGATTCCCACAGAGTTTAAATCGTGCTCCATGGTACTTAGGAATCAGACTATCGGGAAGAAAATTTTCGCATACACGGCTTTCACGTCCTGTGGCGGAGTATTCCGACTCCTTCTGCTAACCTTCTTCACATCGAATATCGTCTGCCCTGCAACCCCACAATAAATTGTGGTTTAGCCTGATCCGCTTTCGCTCGCCGCTACTTACGGAATCTCATATGATGTCTTTTCCAAGCGTTACTAAGATGTTTCAGTTCACGCCGTTCCCCACCATACGCTATATAGCTCCTTACGGAACTAACTTTACGTATGGTTATCCCGATAAATCGGGATGGATTGCTCCATTCGGAAACCGCCGGATCGTAGGTTGATAGCACCTCCCCGACGAGTATCGCCGCTGTCTGCGTCCTTCTTCGGTCAAAACCTCCAAGGCATCCATTATTGGCATTATGAGTAGATATTTTTATGTTTAATACACCACAAAGGGTGTATTGCTATTACATGAAAAAAAATTCCGGTGAATATTTTCATATTCACCTGTTAGGAATACCACGTCTAAACAAATCCGCTGAAAGCGGATCCATTTTCCGTGGTTCTTCTCTTCACTTGTTAAAGAGCCTGTCCGCCATCGTCTGCGCTTCAAGCGCTGACGGGTGGAACCTCTCAAGCATGATTCTCTACATTCGATAGTTGCGTACAACGTAATGAAGAATCTCTCGCTATGCTTCTTATCTTGAAAAAACCGCCTCTAAACTAGGCGGCTTGTCCAAGTGAACAAGCTGGTTAGTATGTCAGGTACAAGACTGCACCTGACTGCGGCAAATTCTTCCTTACTTCTAAGCGAAGCAAGGCGCAGAATTGTGCCTTGTGGACTCGAAGAGATTCGAACTCTCGACCTCATCATTGCAAATGACGCGCTCTACCAGCTAAGCTACGAGCCCAAATATCTCGAAATACACATGAGTCAAATAAAGTTATGAAAGTAAACTGAAGAAGTACGTTTGAGGCGAAAAATCCGCTATGCGGTGTTTAAAGAGATATGTGAAATTCGCAACATAAAAAAACGTCGTTTCCTCGGTTTACTTAAGGCAGTTTATCACAGGGGTCTGAGCCTGTCAAGACCTCGAATTCATATCATCAAGAGGTAGCATCAATCCCCGTTCACCGAGGAGTATCAGTCGGAGTTATATATGGTGTCACGGTCGGGGTTGTCCGCTCTCCGAGCACACTGATTTCGGAACGATCAAAGATCGCTTCGCCGATACTGAAATCATAAATGACGAGAGCAATCGTCATAATCAAGAGTCCGATCCCCGTGAGGAAAACATGTCGATTCGGAGTAAAATCTGCTGAGGAGGGTGCTTTTTTCTGACGTTTACTCATACTTATGATAGTACTAAGCGAGGCTGAGATTGTCAATTATTCAGTGGTCGATAGCCACCGTTCAGCTTCAAGCGCTGCAGCTGCACCGAAGCCTGCTGCAGTTACTGCTTGACGGTATTCCCGATCGTGAACATCACCTGCGGTGAATACGCCCTCAACATTTGTACGATAATGCCCGTGCACGCTCACATACCCCTGCGGATCAAGATCAATTCCTGTAAAAAGTTTCGTATTCGGGATATGTCCGATCGCGACAAAAACGCCATCAATCGGCATTTCAACTTCTTCACCTGTTTGGTTGTTCTTTACGGTAGCTGTCTCAACCTTAATGCCGCCTTTAATTTCAGTAACCTGACTGTTCATGAGTAGCCTGATCTTCGGCTCTGCCTTTACACGATCCTGCATGATCTGACTGGCACGGAACGAATCCTTTCGATGAATCAGTGTCACACTGTCAGTCACCCGGGACAGAACAAGTGCTTCTTCCATCGCGCTGTCTCCTCCGCCGACAACAATCACATGCTTATTACGGAAAAAGGCCGCATCACAGGTCGCACACGATGAGACGCCTTTCCCGATTTTGTCTTCTTCCCCCGGAACATTGAGCCACCTGGCATCTGCTCCTGTCGCGATAATAACTGCCTTCGCGCGGACTGTTTTCTCACCAATTGTTATAGTAAACGGCCGTTCGGAGAAATCAGCGGATGAAAAATTCTCATCAAGAATCTCAGCGCCGTGATGTTCAGCCTGTTTCCGCATGTTACTCATAAGCTCAGGCCCTTGGATTCCTTCCGGAAAGCCCGGAAAGTTTTCAACAAGTGAGGTAAGTTGCAGTTGCCCTCCCCATTTCTCACCGGCAACAACCAGTGTCTTCAGATTTGCACGGGTTGTATAGATCGCAGCAGTTAAGCCTGACGGCCCTGAGCCTAAAATAATAACGTCGTACATGGGTTCCATAAACAAAAAAATCAAAAGTAAAAAATCAAAACTCAAAAGTACAAGTTAAAATTCAAAATTAAAACTTTTTACTTTTGCATTGCAATTTTGACCTTTGCCTTTTGACTTTCGAAGTTATGAAGCAACCGCTTCATCAATATTCTTCTTATATGTTTCTTTCCCCTGGGCACCGACGAGTGATTTCACCGGATGACCGCCTTTAAAAATCATGACAGTCGGAATACTCATCACACCTAAATCACCGGCCACCTGAGGATTATCATCAACATTCATCTTCCCGATTTTTACTTTCCCTTCGTACTCCCGAGCCAAGTCTTCGATAATGGGTGAAACCATACGGCATGGTCCGCACCATGGTGCCCAGAAATCAACAACAACAGGGACATCACTCCCTAAAACGTCTGATTGAAAATTGCTATCGGTAAATACTTGTTCTGCCATATTTGAGAATTTCTAAGTATTAATTTCTAATGCATATGATTTCTAATATGAGGTATTGATTAGAAATTCGTCATTAGATATTATGAATTTTTCTTTACTCCATCGTTTTTTCCGGCCCCTGGTCACGGAATTCATCGATAAAGGCGACGATTCGTTCTTTATCGACCTGATCCATCTTATCAAGGTGCCCCCATGCTGTCAAGGCGAGCGGAACATCCAGATTTGATCTCGGAATAACGATAAGCTTCCAGATTCTTTTTTCGTTCGTGATATCAGTCAACTGTTTCTTAAAAGCATCACACGAAGCCGGATCAGGCAGTTTCGCACAGTTATAACTCATAATGACGTATCCATGTTCCAATGAATGAACGAGAAGCTCATCTCTGATCTCTTTATCTTTTATTCCGTAGCGTTCCCAGGTCGGGAGGTGAGGCCCTGAGGTGGGAGGGTTACTATTGTAGGTAATTTTATCCCCTTCACCGATATGTTGCCTCCCCAGATCAGGAAATGTCTGCCAGGTGTATTGTGAAGATGTTGTTTTCTTAACTTCCTGCGGACGAGAGACCAAAAACACACCGCCGACCAAAAGAATGATAACCGCGACGACTGATCCGATAATGACGTTTCTGTTCATGCTTTATAAAATAAAGTATACGGGACGAGAAGCACGTAATCAAGAGATCAGTTGTAAGACTACTCCATCTCTTCCCGCTTGGAGCTTAAGAAACTGAACCACTGCTCAAAAAATTCAAAGAGCAGTTTAAACGGAGTTTCGATCAGAAAATCAAAGAGGATGAGGAAAAAGTTTACTGATGAGATGCTATGGGTAAGATTGCGTCCGACTTGGACGATCGGCATGAAGAGAAAATCAGCAATCGGGGTGAACCACCCTTGCTTGTTCCCCAGTTGATAGATACTCGCAGTTAGTGAAATCCGATATGTTAAGAACGAGACGATCGTTAAGAAGAAGATAAAGATAAACTGACTGACCGGATTAAAGTTGATGCTGTTTAATAGTGCCATCAGCCCTCCGAACGTCAGGATAAAAGCAAAGACCCACAGGATCGTAAAGATCACAGTAATCGGTTTTTTCTTGCCGGAATCTTTTTTCAGGTGAAGTGAATTACCTACTTTCGGATGATCAGAAAAGAGCAAGCCATGAATAAAGTCTCGGATTCTCTCAGAGTTCTCTTTTCCGGGAGTTTTGATAAAGAAACTGGCGATGACCATCAAAACAGGCGGAATCGTGATATTAATAATGATCGAATCCCACAGGATCTCGCCATAGACGATACGCTCATACGTTCCCTCCACCACAAACGCAAAAATCACCTTGGTCAAGATAATAAACAGAACACTTCGTACAATCGCGGTCCGAACTTTTGTAGAGATTGACTGATATCGTCTTTCACACGCACTGAAAATTGCCTCATCAAGTGCATCTTTGTTGAGAACCACCTGCTTCAGGTTGGCTGCGTGAGCAGCAACCACATCTTCCAAAATCAGGAAAGGTGCGGTTCGTTTTTTCACGTACGAGTAAATCTTCTCTTTCTTTGAGTAATTGAGGCCTTTGACGATCTCGTTATAGCCGTCTTCAAACCGCTCTGATATTTCACCTAAACTGTCATGCGTCAAAGGACCGAAATACAGTCGAAATAAGTGATAGCGGAGAAAAGCAATATCATCTCTGGCGAATGCTTTCCTCACCGCGATATAGACTTGAGCATTCTGATTTTCTTCTGACTCCCCATCGATAATAATATGCTTTTTAAGAACCTGGTACATAAAGTTGCCGATCAGTTCTTTTTCTCTGTTCGGGCTGACAATGTGCTCTATATCAGATGACATGAGCTGATAAATCCAGGTATTCACTGTATTCTCAGGTAATTTGTGTTTTTGCAAAATCGCAAATCGAAGCTTGAGGAAGAGCTCGATGGAATCTTCCACATCCTGGATGAGGGACTCACGAACATCATTCTCAGGAAGATAGCGTGCCCACATAAGTTCACGAACCAGAGGTTCAGCTGTTGTCTTTGCGTTTCCTCCGAGCAGCAGCCGCCGCCTCAGGATTCGCTCAATCGTTGCTCTGAGGAGCACTTCCTCTTCACGATACTCCATCGCCTTGCGCAGCTTCTCGTACCAAAAAGCGACCTTCGAAACGAGTGGGTTGACCGTGATTTTCCGTTCATCATGTGTATCCTCGTGCTTCGAAAGTGCTGCAACAAGGTGTTCTGCTAACGGCGAAAGGGGTTCTTTCTTCTGTTCCTCTTTTGGCACTGCCGGTGCATTTACCGGTGTCAATTCTTTTTCCTCGTCTTCTGTGGGTAAAACTTCTCCGTCCAGGACGGGTTCATCAGGGTTATTCATAGAGAATCCTCTTTCCTATTGTAGCGCATAGATGAAAAAAAAGCGTGTTATGATCAGCACTTTCTTGAAATAATCATAGCAATTTCCTCCGTAATATGCATATAATAGTACCTATGGCAGTGCCCCAGAACGAAGAAACTCCCGCACCAGAGACTGAATATTTTGAACTTCGGATTCCCAAATTCTCAAATGGGCGAGTTCCTCTCGTTTTTACACTACTCCTTATGGTTGCCTCATTTCTTCTCGGCCTGGTAACTATGCGCTACATCGATGAACATAATGTTCGCTTCGGCGGGGTTGATACGACGAACGCAACCGGCGCGTTTATCTCGTACGCGGACTCTCTGGACCTGGACACGAAGCAATTTCAGTCATGTCTGAAGGAGAAAAAATTTGCTGATCTCGTGTCAACCGATATCGATAACGGCTCATCATTCTCAGTCAGTGCGACACCGACTTTTTTTGTTAACGGGCGTATGCTCGTCGGCGCACAGCCCTACTCACTTTTCAGAGAAATGATCGAACAGGAGCTATCCGGTAATCGTTCACCGTTGACTGAAGATGAAGCCAGCGGAGCAGCACAGATGGAAGTAGCCAAAGGCCACTTGCCGGTTCTCGGCAACGATGATGCGAAGATCACGATAATCGAATTCAGTGATTTTCAGTGTCCGTTCTGTAAACAGTTCTATACTGACACACTACCGCAGCTTAAAAGCGAGTACCTTGATACAGGAAAAGCACAGCTGACGTTTAGGCACTATCCGCTCACCTCGATTCACCCGAATGCAGAGACAGCGCACAGAGCATCTGAATGCGCTAACGAACAGGGTAAATTCTGGGAATATCATGATCTGTTGTTTGAAACACAAGATTCGTGGTCCGGCCTTCCGTTGTTACCGGTGCAATCATCATGATCATACGAATTCAGACAGCTGCATTAAGACAAGAGCTCATATCTCCTCAGATATTGTTGAGCGGTATCGGTATGGGCATAACCTATCTATTTACCTCGTCACTTTTATTGAATATGGCACTTATCACAGAAACGATGAGTGGCTTGTATACGGTGTCTCAAAAATCAGCTATTCTGTTAGGCCTCACGCAAGGTATCCTCACGCTTTATTCCCCACTCGAACTGAGCCTCATGCTTTTGCTCGGATTTCTCATGGGAGTAAACCTCAGCCTGATTTTAAAATCACTCCAGGAGAAGAGAAAACAAACAGGCGATTGGTCAATAGGGGTAGGTTTTCTCGGACTAATTGCCACAACAGGCTGTGCAAGCTGCGGCATAACGCTTTTCTCATTAGCAGGACCGACAATCTCGTTGGGTCTGCTCCCCTTTCAAGGGATACTGCTGCAAGGAATAAGTGCAGTGTTGCTGCTGTTCTCGCTAATACATACGCTGAACAGACGAAGTAAGGCTTGCATCATTCTGAAAGGCAAGTAATGTTAGTGCCCATGCCCGAGGAAGGTAATGGATAACCAGATAACCAGTATCCCACCAAAGAGGAGCAACGTCTCAACGACCGCAAATCCTTTTTTATTCTCATTATGAATATCAGGAATGAGATCTGTTAAGGCGATATAGAGGAAAAAGCCGCTGGTAACAGCAATAATATACGGCAAAACTCCTCCGACACTGGCACCGACGAAAAACGTCACCACACCACCGATGACCGCAGCTAATTGGCTCAGCAGGTTGAACTGGAATGCTTTAAGCCTTGAAAGACCGGAATGCAGTAGAATACCGAAATCACCGATTTCCTGTGGGAGTTCATGGACGAGGATAGCGATGGTCGTAATGATACCCAGATTAATATCGACCATGAAGGTTGCAGCGATCAAAACGCCGTCAATAAAGTTGTGGAACGCATCACCAAAGATCACAAGCGGAACAATCGCTTTCACGGGCTCTTCGTTGTGTCGATGATTATGATGATGAAACCAGTGAATAAACCGCTCAAACAGGAAAAAACCGATAATACCAACAAGTGTATAGAGTAAAACCTCGCTTTCCGGGTGCTCTATCCCCATCTCTTCAAAGTGATGAAATGCTTCAGGGAGTAGATCAAGCATCGCAGCACCTAACAATGCACCGGCTGCGAATGCAGAAAGTGCATGCGTTACCGTATGCGATAACTTTTTCCTGGTTAACAGATATGCCGTGACGCCGACTGCCAGGAAACTCCCGATCGTGGTGAAGATAATGATGTAGAGTAATGTTGACATAGAATTTCGTTAACCTGTCTGCTATCGCTGACAATCACGGCACAGCCCGTAAAACTCAAGCGCATGTCGTTTAACCTGGAACCCTTTCTTTGTTTTAATTTCTGCGGCAAGCTCTGAAATATTACAATCAGAAAAGTCAGCAATGTTTCCGCAGTTCTCGCAGATTAAATGATGGTGCTCATTGCCTGCCAGCTCATAACGAAACTTCCCTTCCTGAAATTCATACCGTGTGAGAATACCTTTTTTGGTAAAGATATCAAGAATACGATAGATTGTTGCTTGATCAGCTGTAATCTGTACCCGATCAAGTGCGTCGATAATCTCACTTGCCGTTAACGGATGACCCTCATCCTGTAACAACTCTAAGAGGGCAAGCCTGACCCTAGTTCCTTTCAACCCTACCTCAGATAATTCTTGTTTAAATAACTTCGTTCGTGTTGTCATACGTATCATGAGTGTGAGAGATTCCCGCGTCCGGGAGCCTCTCAGTGAGCATTTCAAGATCACACTTCACTGTATGTGTCTAAACACCTAGCGGTGTTACGCGAAGCTGCAGAACATAATGCAAGTCATTCGCAGTTAAGATTGTATTGCAAGTGATTCGCATTTGTCAAGAGAGAAAAAACGTTTGGTATAATAAGTTACGCATGAAATTCATTCGACAATGCTTCTTCCTATTCTCTCTCATCGTATGCCTCATTTTCCTCCCCTCCCTCGTTCATGCACAAACACCGGAACCAATGCCGAAACAGGAGTTCTCCAAAGCAAAAGTCGAATCAGTTCTTCAGGACGGAAAGAAAGAAATCGGCGGCAAACAGCACCTGTACCAGACCGTGAGAATCCGTATCATAGACGGTCCGGAAGCAGATAAAATCATAACTGTTGAACACGGCGGCATGTTTACAATCACCGAAGAGCAGAAAGTAGCTGATGGAGAAACCGTTATCGTCCGGAAAAACACCACCCCTGAAGGAGAGACAAGTTACTACATCGCTGATTCATACCGCCTGCCGAATATCATGGGTATATTGGCAGGCTTTTTCCTCATCGTGTTTCTTATCGCCGGGAGAAAAGGTCTCGGCGCACTCATCGGCATGGCAATCAGTCTGGGAGTGATTATGTGGTTTATTGTTCCCCGGATTCTCGCAGGAGCGGATCCTCTGCTCATCAGCATCATAGGGTCAGTCGTCATACTCTGTAGCACGATGTATCTGGCTCACGGATTTTCAAGGCAAACGCATATCGCACTCAGTGCAACAGGAATCAGTCTGTTTTTAACCGCACTCTTCTCCATCGCCTTTGTTTCACTCACCAAACTGAGCGGATTGGGATCTGAAGATATTTACACCCTCTCACAAGGATTCGGTGAAGTGCTGAATTTCAGAGGACTGCTGCTGGGGGGGATTATCATCGGAGCACTCGGGGTGCTTGATGACGTGACGACAACACAGGCAGCTGCTATTCATGAATTAGCAGAAGCAAATCCGAGAAGTACGTTTGAGGATCTGGTTAAACAAGGCATGCGTGTCGGACGCGAACACATCGCCTCAGTCGTGAACACGCTCGTCCTGGCCTATGCCGGTGCATCGATAGGCGTTTTTATTTTCATCCATCTGGGAGTGGTACAAAACATTCAGCCATTGTGGGTCATGCTCAATAACGAAGTCATTATGGAAGAAGTCGTCAGAACGCTTGCCGGAAGTCTCGGTCTCATCCTCGCTGTCCCCATAACAACGCTCCTGGCTGCATTCTTTGCAAAAAATAGTATTAAAATTGTGTGATACGTTTTACGGAATCGAAGCTGGCATAGAAAGACGGGAACGTCAGACGTCTCTGAAAGATGAAACGGGCTTTGCTACCGTATACGTATTATCATGAGGGCATGTTCCGGACGGTGAAATCGGGGTATTCTTGGGTAATCGCTTCCCAGGCAATTTCTACTTCGTCAATCTCAGCGAGGAAAGGGCCGCGATGGCAGGCATCAATCATCATCTCAACTTCCTGCCGCTCACCTTGTAGCAACACTTCAACTTTCCCTTCCGGGAGGTTCCGAACCCAGCCGAACACATCCATTTCTTGTGCCTGTTTTTGAATAAAACGCCTGAATCCGACACCCTGAACGAAGCCTGAGATAAATAGCCGTGCCTGTACCATTGGTGTATTCTAGCAATTTCGCCTCCACGTTGCAAAATAATAGTCAGAAAACGCAGAGGACTCATGTTTTAGAGAAATCAAGAAATCTGACATTCTGACTCTCCGATTTCTAACTTTTCGAGTATTCTGCGTTCTCTGGGTTTTCCGGAATAATGTTAGGCGAACTTGAGGAGCAGCTGTTCAATGTATGCTTCACTCAGCTGTAGTTTTTTAAGTTGAGCCAGTGGCATCACATAACGATACGTCCCCATATCTAAAACGAACGCATCACTGACGACTACACCTTCTGCCTCCAGTAACTTTTTCTGGAGCACCTTATCAACGGTCTGATTTCCTCTGATAGAAAGGTAACCTTTGGTATTTACGACCCGCCACCACGGCACCTCCTGCCCGAGTTCACTCATAATCCAACCAACTTCACGTGCAGCACGAGGTGCCCCTGCATAGGCGGCTACCTGTCCATAACTTACAACTTTCCCATGAGGAACGAGCCTGACTATTTCAATGATTTTCTGCTTAAAAGGAGACATGTGAGAATTCCTAATTTCTAATTACCAATCACCAATGAAAGATATATTTACTTAATTAGGATTTGGCTAGAAATTTGTCATTAGGAATTAGGAATTAGCTAATGCCTCATTTGCCTCTTTTGAGGATTTAGCCTTGTTCTTCTTCGCTTCATCCTTAAACTGTTTTAACTTCCACATAAACAGTGCTCCTTTATTTTTTGCGTTACTATCAATGGCAAATGAGAGGGATTTCTCAAGGAGTGCACGTGGCGTCGTTTTCGCAAGCTTTATGTAAAGTGATTTATGTTTATAATCGTCGAGTGACTCAGCCAGGTGAATCCCGTACGTCTGAAATTCACGTGAAACATACTTATCTGTCTGAGGATTAAATTTATCAAGAACTGATTTTATCGACTGCATAGTAGCAAACAGTACTCAGCAATCCGCAAGAAGTACTATCATGTAGTATAACAATTTATTCTGCTGTTTGCTGTTTTGCTTTACTACTTGGTATTAAACCTGTTCTGGGCTGATTCTAGGCCTTTTTCCAGGGCACATTGGATAGCTTCAGAGGCGTGCTTTATCATTTTTTTCGCTTCAGTATAGTCTTTTCCTCCGAGTTCTCCGAGCACGTACTCTTCGACATTGCGGAGTTTGGTACCCCCTATTCTGTCTGCTTTCCCGTCACCGTCTACATCTTTTGTTCGTGACTGTCCGATGCCCAGCCGAAAGCGCCAGAATTTATCAGTACCTAACTGTTCTATAATATTTTCTACACCACGATGACCGGCAGCAGCACCGCCAAAGCGGATTTTTGTACTGCCGAGCGGAAGGTCAAGCTCATCATGGACTATCCAGAAGTCTTCAGGCGGAACTTTATAAAACGAAGCGATGAGACTGACTGCCATGCCGGAGTTATTCATAAACGTCTGCGGTTTCACCAGGAGTACTTTTTCATCGACCGCCTCAAGTATCAAATCTGACACTTCACTTTTAAATTTGGAAGATGATTGCCATACTGATTTATCAACAGGAGCACAATCTTTAAGAAGTCTATCGAGCGTGAGGAATCCGAGGTTATGACGAGTTGTTTCGTATTTTTCTCCGGGGTTACCTAAACCGACAATTATTTTCATAGGAGATTACCGTTATTATAATGAATTTCCGGAACCGGAACAATAAGTTCTCACTATATAGTACTATATGTCTTCACCTCAATCTGTAAGATAAAGAACAAACAACCCACACCGGTACAACCTTGATAGTTACATACCGGCTGTGGATTGTTCCGATAAATACAGGCAGGTTACTTGTAGTACGACTTAATCTGGAAGAGAATATAAAACCCTATGAGTGCACTGATTACTGCACCCAGAATCGATCCTACTGTTATACTGAGTAGTGATGCAAGAATGCTCACCACCTCTGACCAGAAAAGTAATCGCCATCCTCCGTACTGATGTTTCTGCAGCTTCGGAAATGCCATAAGCATGAGTACGCTTGCGACAATCGTCAATACGCCACTGACCATCAGGAACAGAGAAGTACCAACACCATCAACTAAACCTACCGGAGAGAACCCGACTGCACCAAGGCCTCCTAAAATACCGAGAATACCGAAAATCAAAGCAAACCACGGGGCAATTTTGACCAGTACTTCACGGATGTTAACAGGAAGATTCGGCGCATTTTTATAAAAATTTTCTAGTGTTGTAATGAATTGATCTTCACTCTTATTATGTGCCATTATGTATCTCACCTCCCCTCCAAACTACCTTCTAAGGGCATTATAAACTCAACAATGTGCTTACACCAGGGGAAGAATTACTATAAGGGACAACGCTACGAGTCATTAGGTACTTCATCTGTATCTTCGTATATCCGTACTTTTCCGAACTCCCCGTCAAACCCAGGCTTGATCGAGATATCGCCTGTTCGAACTTTCATAATTCCCCGCGCAATAGCTTCTCCTTCAGCTTTTTCCAGATCCGTAAACGAAGCACGAAGTAGAATATCAAGTTCTGAGGAAAAATCACGACAGAGCCGCTCATAGGTCTGTCTGACTTTTTGACTGAGCACAGTCATACCCAAACTTTCCGCGATGACCTCAAGTAAGGGCACCAGTTTCACATACGGCGCATGCGTTGCTGATGCATCGGTATACCAGGTAACACCGTTTTCGTCAGAACGAGGAACAACATCCCTCGCAAATGCTCTCCCGCCGACGGTCTGAACCCGAAGCAGTACTCCCTCGGTCATTTTTCTTCCACAAACAGGACAGTTCGTTCCTCGTTCCGCGACCGCTTCAGGACCGAATGAGACACGACAGTTTCTATGCCCCGAGTAGTGATACTTCCCCTCTTCCGGATAGAATTCGATCGTATACATAATTCTGTTTGACGATCGAAGGTTGAGAATAGAAGGTGGATCTGTAAAGGTAGATGGTTGAGATTTATTCTTCATATTTTCCTTCCTCGAGTCTCCACTCTCTACCGTCAAACTCTTACTCATTATTGCTTGTCTCACATCCTCATACGTTACTTCTTTGACTCCCAACACTGTTGCTTCTCTCCCCATTTTCGGCAGGCTGTGGGCATCAGAGAACGAGAGGATGGTACGATTCCGCAGTTCAGGAATCTGCCAATTCATGTACGGGTCGCTGGAAAGCCCGGTCTCAATGCCATACACATATGAAGCCAGATCGCCAAAGGCTTCATCCAGTGAATCAAACCCTGATGCACTTCCGTACATTCCGAAGTGAGGCGTCCAGACATGACACGGTATGAGAAGTGATCGCTCGTTCACTGCCAGCACTAATTCCAACAGGTCACGGACAGACATCCCGATAATCGGTCTCCCGTCAGAAGTGAGATTTGCTCCTCGCGCCAGCAATGCCTGAATGGTACGCTCAGCAGTTTCAAAATCAGGTACGAAGACCAGGCTGTGTATTCGTCGTAACTTCTCACCTTGCTTATAGATACAGGAAATTTCTGTCGAGAGAAGAAACTTCGTCGGATTTTCATCTCTATACGTCTGCAGTGTGTATATGCCTTCGGAATACTCAGCAAGCTGTTCTTTGAGCTCGTGAAGCCAGACTGGGTGTGTCCAGTCAGGTGCCGAGAGCAGTCCCAGCCCTTTCTGTTTCGCCGTCTGTGCCATGAAAGCAAGTCTCATCTGTGGTGAGACTGCACGAGCGTACTTACTATGGAGATGGAGGTCTGTTATTATCTGTAGCATGAATCTTTCAGCGTCATTGTAACAAAGATTAAATGCCTTGCGTGCTCTGTTCAGGTCTTCTATACTGAATAAATGACCGAAAGTGAAAACCGACCGGGAGAAGAAATATTAACGTTCAGGAGGCAGGACTCTGAAAATACGTTCTACGATGACAGTGAAACAGTACCAGCGTTACCAACTGAAGAGGTGCTGACGCTTGCTCCGATCTCCCGTCCCCAGGGCGGAACTGAACAGATGCTCTATGACTTTGCCTACAATCCGAACCAAGAAGGACATCCGTTACAGGAACTGGCTGAAGCACTCTATGTCAACGGCGGCGAAATCCCGACTGAAACGGTTTCGCAACTTGACGGTCCTATCGCTCCTCTTCCGGGAGTTATCGAATCGGATGATGAAGGAGGTTTACACAGTGTCCATGTTAAGCGCGCTTTTTTAGAGCAGCAAATCCGTCACGAAGCAGCAACTGCACCGAAAGTGATCTTTATGCACGATAATCAAACGGTCGCTGATTAGGTTTTATTCTTTCTTCCCCTGCTGCTCAAACATCGCGATCAGCTCATCAACACTGGTCGCATCCTCAGGTTTTTTGTCAGCATCACGAAACCGGATGAGCCTCGGGAAACGCAATGCATACCCTGATGCTTTCTGCCCCTCCTCCTGAACGGTGTCCAGTGACATCCCTGCCGTGTGAAGAGGACTCCTCGTAATCTCATCAGCTAATACCTCGATAACAATTTCAGGCTTTACCCAAACAGACGGTGTGATGAGCGATTGGACTCTAGCAGGTTTATGATCCATTTCCAGTGTCTTGGTTTTCTCTTTAATACTTCGCCACTCATCATCAGTGAGCCCAGTTCCGATTCTCGTCACTGTCACAAATTCGTCAGTTTTTTTATCATACACACCGACCAGCAGTGCACCTGCTCCGAATTCAGCCCGCTTCCCCTTTCCATAGATATAACCGAGAATGACGGTATCGATGGTATCTGTAAGATCTCCAGCTGAGTGTTTTTTTAACTTCACCCAGTTAAAATTCCGGCCACCGGCTTCATAAAGAGAATCAATCCGCTTAATCACAACCCCTTCCAATCCTTTTGAAAACGCATCATCAAGCATCACCTGTAACTCATCAGGTTTCTTCAGGATAACTCCAGGCGACGGAATGAGGATATCCTCATTTGTTATCACGTTCGTCATGATCTCACGGCGTTCTTGTAACGGCGTATCTACGAGTGACTCACCGTCTGCGTACAGAATATCAAAGACAAACGCGCGAAGCGGCAGTTGCTTTGCAACTTCATCGATATTATGTTTCCGCCGTCTCTTCGTCGTCTCCTGAAACGGAAGAAACTCTTCAGATTCAGGTTGGTATGCCAGTGCTTCCGTATCAAGAATCGCGGTTTTTACCCGTATCTGTTTTCGCGCTCCCTCGATTAACTCCGGAAACATATGTGTCATATCTTCAAGGTTTCGAGAGTACATGCGGATATCATCTCCGTTTTTATGGATCTGTACACGAAAGCCATCATATTTAAAGGTCGCATGAACTCCTTGTTCCTTTGTATCCATCTTCTCAAAGACTTTCTCAGGATTCGGCAGTCGCTCACATAACATTGACCTGATCGGCCTTCCGACAGTGACGGTCAATTTTTTAACTTCCTCCAGGCCGCCATCCACCAAAGTCTTGCCGATTAAGCCAAGGTCTGATGTCTCATTGTAGGCTTTCTCCAGAATTTTTCTGAGCGATTTATCACCGAGAATTCCGAGCGCTAGTCCGTCAAGTACTGTCGGATCACCGATACCGAGCCTGGTTTTCCCGAGAGGGATGCGAACAAGATGCTTTGCCGAAACTGCATCCATATGCTCCAGAAGTTCTCTGAGTTTGGTAATTTTTTTCTCAACTGATCCTTCTCCACCGGTTTCAGCGATATCTGTTAATCCGGCGAACACATCAGCAACTGATAGCTCTGATTGTTTTCCTTTATGTCGTTTATGCTGAGCCAGCTCATACGCGACAATTCCCAAGTCACCCTTTCGGTCGTATTCAACCAGTACCTCGTCTTTCGTCAGACCGAAAGCTTCAGCAATACTTGCACCGACCATTTTATCTGCCATACCGATCTCAACCGGCTCATAAAACGGAGCGATTCTTCCTTGCAGAAGATAGATGACTTTATCCAAATCAGCTTTGTGAATTTTTTTAAAAAGTTCAGACAGAATTTCGATAAGACTCAGACGTGAAGAGGTCTCCTCAAGTTTTTCAAAATACGCTGCAAGTTCACTGAATTTCATAGAGTTCTTTTATACCACATCCTTACTCAAAATATATTTGGAGGCTTTTGTTTTTCCTTGCTTTTTAATGAGCCCAGCACTCAGTAAGCCTTTTAATTCATTCAGCACGGTATCTTCAGAAACCATCGGGAAAAGCGTCCTGAACGCATTATTCTGCAAAAATCCCGTCTCCTGAATATATTCAATAATTTTCAGTTGCCGCTCAGTTAGAAGTAGCGGCGTACCGCCAAGCTTTTGTTTTAACTTACCGTCGACAGATATTCGCTCTACCTTGTCTTTAATCTTTGCCAGCTCAATGGCTAACCCCTGGGTATAGTATTCAAGCCAGTGTGTCAGATCACCATTCTCCTCCTGCACTGATTGAAGTGCTCGGTAGTAATTTGCCGGATCAGTATCAAAATACTCTTCAATTGAAAAGAACTTTCGGATATCATATCCTTCCTGAAAAAGAATGAGCGTGGAAAGACATCTCGCGACCCGACCGTTACCGTCTACAAACGGGTGAATTCTGACGAATTCATAATGAACGATACCTGATTTCAAAACTGGGTGAATATCTGATTCTGCATTAATAAACGTGAGCAGGTCTTGGATCTGGACCGGAACAGCAACTGCAAGCGGCGGACGAAACGAGACCTCACCAGTCCAACTATTCCGAATAACGACCTGTGTATCACGATACTCCCCACTTTTCTCATCAGGAAGGATTTTCTCAACCGTTAATCGGTGAAGTTTTTTCAGTAATGACTCATCGATAGGAATTTTCCGATCGACGACTTTTGCTGTACCGATAAATTCCATCGCCTTACGATAGTTCATCACTTCCTGAACATCCCGCTCCCGTGCGATAACTTCCTGCCCCTGCATGACTTTTTCAGCCTGCCTGAAATCTAATTCATTCCCTTCGATATGCGTCCCGTAATGTACCGACCGGACCATTGCGTCATTCTGAAACTTTTTTTCATAATACGGAAGTAACGGTGCATGATCGATAACCTCTTTGGCTGCTTCAATCACTCCGACATATTTCAAAATTCCGTTTGTAATGGTGAATTTGGGAGAGTACATAGTTAGTGATAGGTGATAAGCAAAAAGTAAGAAGTTACTTTTGAGAAAGATAAAGTCCCCAGAGTAACTTACCACACTCATTTCTCAGTTGGTTAAGCTCTGCATAGTCAGCTCCCTTCATAAGTTTTTCAATATAAGAAAACTCAATGCAATATCCCACTTCAGAAAGAGAACCTAGCGATATTGAGAGAAAACGACGGAACTCATTTTTACTATTTCTTGAATAACCTTCAACAATATTAACAGGAATTGACAGAGAAGCTCTCCTAAGTTGTGAGGTTAAACCAAACATTTCACTTTTAGGAAAAGTTTCTGTAATCTTATAAACTCTGTGTGCTAATAGATCAGCTTTTTGCCATGCAAGAAGTTTTTTATACCCAGACTCCCCACCTATTGCATATTGCTTTTCACTTATCACTAAATGTAATTATCGCGTATTTCCCGAATCAAAGCAAGATTTGTCCATTATTGGCTCTGGTATAATAGGTTTTTATGGCCAAGAAAAAACAGACGAAAAAAGAAGAAGAAAAAGCGTTTCATGTGGAGCTTGTCGGGCGGATGGTAACACTCGCAACCAGTGGCTTCGGACTGGTCGCAGCACTTGCTTGGAACAGTGTTGTTCAAGAGTTCGTCAACAACTATCTGAAAAAGTTTCTTCCTTCAGGAACAGGTGTTATTTCTCTTCTGATTTATGCAATTATCATCACCATACTGGCCGTTGTCGTCACCTACCAACTCTCAAAGCTACAGAGGCGAATAGAAAACAAATAGATCTATTTCTCAAGTAGAATCGTTTTCCCTCTTTGACTATGCGAACCGATGAATTCTTCGTGAGTTGTGGTAATAACAGTCTGCTGTTTCGGAATCTCTGAAAGGATATGAGCGATATGACCTGCATCAAGCTCTGAGAAAATATCATCAAGAAGCAGGAGCGGCCTGTTGCCTAAGATGCTTTCCATATAGAGAATCTGGAGTAACTTCAACTGCAGAACAGCCAAGCGCTGCTGACCCCGTGAGCCGAAATGTCGTACATCTTTTTCTTCAGTTCCGATCGAAAGTGTGAGAAAAAAATCATCCCGCTGGGGACCGACCAATGTCATCCCTGCACCGATCTCAGCATCTTTATACTGAGCAAGACGATCATGCGACATGCGACTTGGGTCATAATGCATCTGAAATGATAGTATCGACTTCTGGCTCTCATTTACAAACGAGACAAATGCTTCCCGTTTCCCGGTTAGTATCTGACCATTCTCGATAAGGAGTTTATCCCAGTACGCAAACTGTTCGGTATTTCGCGTTCCTGTCCCGCGAGCTGACTCAAGCAGTGCGTTCCGCTGCCTGAGTGCTTTCGTGTACGCAATCTGAGCAGTTCTGTACGTGCGATCCACCTGTTCGAGCACAGAATCGAAAAAATTGCGACGAACAGATGGTGATGCGATAATAATCTCCAAATCTTCAGGGGTAAACAAAACGCTCGGGAGGATTCCTGCGAAGTCAACTCGTCTTTTCGGCAGGCCGTTGACTAAAAACCGTTTTTGGAAAAAAGGCTCCCGCCCTGCTGCAGGTAAAAAGGCAAAGACAGCTTCAAGCGTCGCATCATCATCCCCGATAACACTGCCCTTAACACGAGCAATGTCCTCGCCGAAGCGAATCACCTGAAGTTCTTTATCAGCTCGGAAACTCTTTCCGACGGATAGATAATTTATCGCTTCGATCAGGTTTGACTTCCCCGCGGTATTTTCTCCAACAATAAACGTAACTTCAGGACTGAGCGTATAGGTAGCATTGTTATAACTACGGAATTTTTGGAGCGAAAGTGTTTTTAGTATCATTACAACGTTAGAAGTCAAAAATCAGAAAGCAAAAGCACAACTCAAAACTTAAAAGAATTACTTTTGCCTTATGCTATCACTGTTCCGATGAAGTGTTCTCCGCGGAAATGCTTTCTAAGGTTTTCAAAATCAGGACCCACAACAACGACTTTGACTCCCAGTTCTTCTGCTTTTCTCGAGGCAATCGGATCAAACGGAGCATTCATTCCCGGTTTCCACTCATCCCCGACCATCTTCCGAAAATCAGACCAGGCGATCGTATCTAGCGGAGTTGCGTCAGGAAATTGCTTCGGATCACGGTCATACACCTGCGGCACATTACTCATGTTTATCACGGTATCAATCCGATAATCTTCACAAATAATAATCGCATCAAAGTCGGTTGACCATCCGGGCTTCCACCCGGCAGCAACTGCAATCGGTTCTTCAATCTTTCTGATGATATCGTAGTTCCTGATAATATGCGGATGGGCTATGTCCTGAAAGATCGTCCTCACCAGGTGTGCATTTAACCGCGTGGCATGGATACCGAGCCAGTCCATATCTGATGCTGCTAATTCATGACCGACAACAGTTCGCCCGGCATCCCGATAATGTCTGGCAATTGAACCGCCACCACAGACGAGAAAATACTGCCGATGGGGATTTTCGATAAGCTGACCTCTAATAAAGGTGTTCAGTGCTGTTAAGAATTCCGTATCTATGCCGCTGGGAGGACAAATAAGACTTCCACCTACCGAGATAACAATCTTCTCTTTCTTGGGATGCTGCGCCATACGTTAGTGTTCTCTGTGAAAGAGGCACTAAGCATTCATACTACCAAACCGACTCATATATTACAATATTTATTTTCCTGAGAGGATACCAGCCTTTCTTGCGTCCATGCGGATTACGAATTATAATCGCAGTACTTACTATGTCACGGATACATGATTTTGACGAGTTCCTCAAAGCACAAAGTCAGTCTCGACAAAAAGCATTGAATGAACGACAAAAGCGGCTCTTCTCCGCTCGACAAAAATATGACAATCTGATCGGAGATACGTTTGTTCTTCTGCGCGATTATCACGAAAAGATAATACTTCCCCGTCTCTCATCATTTCTGGTGGTAAAACGAAAAGAAGATCTCGCCGGTGAAAGTGATAAACCGATTCGTCTCATGTACCGTGCGAATCTCATACCGAAAGACTTTCTTCCTCCTGCTTTTGACAGAACAGATCTCATCAGACGAGTTGATTATCTGACACCCTATGAAATAACGGAGAATGACTGGCACGCTAATGTTGCACTTCAGTTTACGCTGGCTCTTGAGAGTACACCTGATGAGAATGCTGAGATAGCACTCAACGCATCTGTCAGAACATGGGGACATCTTACACCTGATAATGACACGCCGCTCACGCATGGGATAAAGATGACTCATGAGATTGATAGGCGAATTCCGTACACTGATCTTACGCTTACAGGAACACAATTTCCGGAGCAATCATTTATCCAGGAAGTAGAGACTATTCTCATCGTACTCACACCATCAGTGCTGTCACATAGAGAAGCTGTTTGGAAAAAGGATTAACGAGCGATTCAGAACACTCGCACGTCCAACTGAATATTCGGTAGTTACACCTGACACACAGAACAGAGAAATGTTCCCCGACCTCCGAGTACGATTCGTTCTATCGGTGTACCGCAGTTCTTACACGGTTTTCCTGTTTGTTTATAGACCAGAAACTTTTCCTGGTAGAAACCTTTCTCACCTATTGCATTGACGAAGTTTTCCTCAGATGCACCGCCTGACCGGATACCTTCTCTGAGAACGGATTCGACCGCTGCAAAAAGTTTCCTACTCTCGTCTTCCGTGAGATTATTTGCAGGACGAAGCGGATGAATACCTGCCAGAAAAAGCGCATCATTTGCATAGATATTACCGATTCCTGCCATTCGTGATTGATCCATGAGAACCTGCTTTATAGGAGATCTTGATCGTAAGAGGATAGTGTTAAAGTGTTCAAACGTTAACGAGCTCAGAGGTTCAGGCCCCAGAGCTGAGAAGAATGGTAGATTTTCTGCCTCAACTGTTTTCACTATTTTGATCCACCCGAACTGACGGATATCATTGTAGAAGAGTTTTGCTCTTTGCTCCTCGTTCTTCGTTCTTAGAGAGAAAATTACGTGAGTATATTTGTTGGGAAGATCAGAAGGAGCAGTTACAGTAGGGTGAAAATTTTTTACTGCTCCGAATCCCCGGAAAATCAGTTGACCCGTCATTTTCACATGGATTGCCAGGCTGTACCCGTTATCAAGATCAATGAGAAGACCCTTACCTCTCCTATTGACACGTATGATAGTGCCGCCTGTTACCGAATCAGGATTCCCGTGCACCATCTTCGCCAGACGAACATCTACCTTATCGATCTCCATCCTGATAATCAACTGCTCCAACCCTCGTTTTATTGTTTCTACCTCAGGTAGTTCCGGCATGTCAGGATTGTATCATGGATATACGTGAAACGCAGATATCATTAGCTTATAGTATATTGCAGGTTTTTATAAAATCTGGTATAATTTTTTCAATTGTACATTTTGCCTAAACTACGCGGGCAGAAATGCGCAACATGTAAGATGTTTTTATTCTGAGTCCCGCCCAGCGGGATTTTTTTGTATAAAAATATCTTAGTTCTTTGAAAAGCTAGTTGTGGAAATTATTACCCCTTTCCTGTTTCACGTTCCAATGGTCTGCCTGATCTTACTGCAGCGGTATGGGAGAAAGTAGTCGAGTAATCGATCTATTTTTTTCTATATTGCTGCAGTGAGCAGTGAACGTTTTTCGGAAAGGAGTATGTGCTATGTCCCAATCCTCGTTACGACGGTAACGGAGTTCATCTTCTACCGTCGCCTAATCTATAAGGAGTTCAATCGTGGTTGACTCAGCAAGTGGTCTCAGTGGCTTTCCCAACTTGACGTCACATTGGTGTGACGAGCACCGCGGATTCCGTTTGGGTGCAATCCCCTGCAATACGCAGGGCTGCATGAATGGAGTCTGCGATCGATGTGCCAAAGGCGGCGAGCGTTATTGTTCGCAATGTCGGACACAAAACAAACGCTCACTCAAACGTCGAGTTGCAACGGGAGGCTCACGGACGCATGTGTCGCCAACGATGGCGACAGTTGCGAGTTCAAACCATCGAAGTGTTCCTGACCAGGAACCGAAGACGATTCGTTTCCATCATTCTCGGTTCGGCGTCAACTGACCACGCAAGTGGCGTACGGAGACGTATCCATGTGCACCTGTCAGTTCTGCGGAAAACAACAAGACAAGTGCTATAAAAGCTTAGGCCGCGGCATTTGTCAGTGTTGTCTCTGCAAGCTCACCAGCATGTCTCGAGAAGAAATAGAAGACTTCTCGAAAGAGCTGGAAGCTGCCGAGCTGGACGAATTAGTCGGACAGTCGGTTTTACCGACCTCGTATGACGGATTCTCCGTCAATCAATTCTAATGGGGGATATCATGGTCCGAAACTCTCCTCGAGTTCCGTTCAAGTCTCGCAAAGTTCGCCGCCACTTCGTTTCCAGGCAACCAGAGCCTCCTCCTGTGACCCAGCAGGCACGTAAGACACCGGCGGAGACCGGATGCTTCGAGGACCTTATGGTCGGATACTGGGATGTTGTGGACGGTAAGGCCGTTTTGCGACCTTGGCCGAACTACAGGTAAGATCATGAGATTCTTTTCAGGATTGCCGCCGTAGATGAACGACCCCCTCGGGGGTCCCATCGAACGAAGGAGTTCGATATGAAACGCCTACTAGCGTTTCTCAGACGGCGCCGTCGACAGTTTGACCCTTGCAGGAAAACACTTCGACAGAGGTGGGGCAAGGATCCCATCTGCCCAACCGTAATGAGGTAAGATAACCTCAAGTCCGGAAGCAGTAGGCTAAGGATATGGCCTCTGGCCAAGGAGAAAAACGTGAATTCCAAGACTGTTGTCGGCGAAATTCGCCGTCACATCGCGTGTGCGATCTATGGCGGAGAGGGGTGTAACACCCCATGGGCCTTCGGCAACAAGAAGCCATGGCCTGTACCTGCCAGTAAGCCATCAGGCCGAAAACAACATGGCCTCCGGCCGGTGCCGATTGACCAAAAACCAATTCCACAACAAAGCTGATACCATCAGCGTGCCTTTCTCTTCGGAGAGACCCGTACTGCGGGATTTTATTCGGGGGTAAAGGCACGCCCCAATTCATTCAGTACCACCATACACAATCTCACTTATTTTACTGCAGAATCAACCAGTTTCCGTATCTTCTCTTTAAATGTTTTCTCTGAAAACTCCTCTGCTCGCTTCATGATGACCTTCTCATCGAATGTTTTGTTCTCGAATTCCTTTATCGCTTTTTTCAGGCTAGCTACCGTTAACTCATCAAAAAATAATCCGGTTTTCCCCTGAAGAACAGTCTCCTGAACCCCACCTGAACGATATGCGATGACCGGTGTTCCGGCAGCCATGGCTTCAACAGGCAGTATCCCGAAATCCTCATCTTCTGCTGCGAATAGATAGGCTTTTGCACCACGAAGCAGTTTCCATTTTTCCTCATCCGTCACTTCCCCCAGTAGCTCAATGTTGTTCTTTGTACTTCGTTCTCGGTTCGTCGTGAGATGTTCAAGTTCTTCACCATACCCGGCAAATGCTTTTCCGAAGACTTTGAGCGGCAGATCAAGTTCCTGGCAGGCTTGAATAATGAGGTCAATATGTTTTGGCCGTGCCAGCCTCCCGCCAGCGAGGATGTAACTCTCGGATAACTCAGTGATTCGGTGTTTCAGAAAATCAGAAGCATCAGATACATCAGACCTTCTGACTTTCTGGTTTTCTGACTTTCTGATTTTCCGAGTATTCTGAGTTTTCTGAAAACTGACAACCACAGGTGGATAAATAACGACCGCATCTTTACGATAAAACTTCGCTATTCTCCGCTTTACCTCCTCAGAATTCGCAATATACTGATCGACATTTTTTGACGCATTCGTATCGACAATACGCAGTAAATGATTCGCCGCTTCTCCCAGAACATGCATCACCTTATTTTTCTTCCATTCCCTTGCTGTTGCATATCCATAGAGGTATCGTGGCGGCGTGTGGCAGTAGCAAATCTGCAGTGCACCACGAGAGCGTTTCACAGATTGCTTTTTTAACGTATTGGGGAAATAGGCACCGGTTGCAGAGACGATGATCACATCATACTCTGAGAAGTCGAACCGACCAAAGAGCCAGGGAGAAAGGAGCCGCAAAGGACTTATGAGCTTTGCTTTGAACGGGAAATGCTGTGCACGTGATGTTCTGATATCCCAGTCCTGAAAGCGTTCACGATGCGGACCTAAGTATTCAGGGAGATAGACCGACGTATATACAGGCGCATCAGGGAACACTTCATGCAGCGTTTCAAGAACCCTCTCAGCACCACCATATTCTTTTATATAGTCATGAACTAATGCGACCTTCATAGTGATGTACGATTTATACCACAAGGGTACTTTGTGAATTACGACCTGCCTGCCAACAGGCAGGATTACGAATATGATGAAAAATCTTAAATCATACCTCGTAAATCGAAGACTAAAGTAATTCCATCTGTCCGTCTGATTCCTTTTTCTTCGCCTCTTTCATCTGAGGAAACCTTGCCTCAAGCCGGGTAATCAAGCTATTAAAGGAGAGTTCTCCGAATGATCTATGCAATCCATGAAGATCAAAAGATTCAACGGCACAGGAAGTGATGTCAAACTGCATCGGCACATCGGTAATGATGGTTGCAAGCTTTTTTGCGAGTGCTGCCTGCTCTGCATCCAGTGCCAGTTTCGTACCTATTTTCTCAGGCAGTTCACCGATATGTTCATACAGCGCTTCAAATGTCGGATACTGTTTGAGGAGTGATGCAGCAGTCTTTGGCCCAATCCCGGTTACACCAGGATAACCGTCTGAGGGATCACCGATCAGTGCTTTATAGTCAACAAACTGTGAGGCTTTCACCCCATACTTCTCCTCAACCTTCTCAGGGGTAAATTCGACTGATTTGGTCAGGCCGACAATCGGCATAAGTACATGGACTCTCTCGTTTACAAGCTGCAGCATATCCCGATCACCGGTCAGAATGAGCACCCGAAGATTATTGTGGGAAAACTCGGTGCTTCGGTGTTTCAGAGTATCAGAGGCACCGGCTGCATCAGCATTTCTGACGCTATGACGCTCTGACGCCCTGACCATCCGAGTATTCTGCACCACTCTCGTTGCAATCGTCCCGATCAGATCATCACCTTCATAGCCATCCAGTGAGAATGTCGGCGCTTTCAATGTCGAGAGTAATGCATCAACAAGTGAGATCTGTGACTTTAAATTATCCTCCATCGAGGGTCTGTTCTGGTGATAACCTGCGAACATCGACTGTCGAATCGTCGGCTTCGAGCGATCAAAACAGACTGCCAGATGACTCGGGTTTTGATCTGCCATGACATTAATCAACATCGAGAAAAATCCATATACTGCATTCACCATTTGGCCGTTTTTCGTCAACTCAGGCATCGCATGATACGCCCGATATAACATAGCATTTCCGTCGATGAGTAAAAAAGTATTCATGAGGTATGGAACTTATTGTAACACAGAAAATTGTTACGAGGAGGCAATCGTCAGGATCGGCGGTTTACTGTTCGGAGCGTTTTTCTTCGGGCCGATGATTCTGACAAAATCTTCAGAATCAATCGTTTCTTTTTTCAGGAGTTCTTTTGCAATCGTATCCAGTTTACTCTTATGTTTTTTTAACACTTTCTGAGCAATCTTATAACTATCATCCGTAATTTTCTTCACCTCTGCATCAATCCTGGCAGCCATCTCAGGAGAGATATCTGACTGATCATACGGAGAACGTTTCTCAGGATCCAGATTAATAGGACCCAGATCACTCATACCGAACTGAGCGACCATAGCACGTGAGACATGTGTTGCTTTCGCAATATCATCAGAGGCACCGGTCGTCATCTCGTTAAAAATTAATTCTTCAGCAGCACGACCACCAAGCATCACTGCGACCTGTTCATACAAGTGCGATTTTGTCTCATGAAGTCGCTCAATCGGCTCTGTCATCGTATGCCCGAGGCTCATCCCGCGGGAGACAATCGAGATTCGGTGAACAGGATCAACATGCGGCATTTCCCAGGCCACTAATGCATGTCCTGCTTCGTGATACGCCGTCATTTTCCGGTCTTCTTCTGACTGCAGCCGTCTCTTTTCAGGGCCGAGTTTTACTTTCGTCGCTGCCTCTTCCAGATCCTGCATGTCAATTGCTTTTTTTGATAACCGAGCAGCCAGGATTGCAGCCTCGTTCAGCATGTTCTGCAGATCAGCGCCTGAGAACCCGACTGTGCGTTTGGCAACTTTATCCCAATTTACATTTTTTTCAAACGGCTTGCCTTTCGCATGAATCTTTAAGATCGCTTTCCGTCCTTCCAAGTCAGGAAGATCCAGGACAACCCGCCTGTCGAATCGACCTGGCCGAACAAGTGCAGGATCCAAGACATCCGGACGGTTCGTTGCTGCCATTACGATAACCTGTTCGTTTTGGGTGAAGCCGTCCATCTCAACAAGAATTTGGTTCAGCGTCTGCTCCCTTTCATCATGGCCACCCATAATCCCGACGCCGCGCTGCCGACCGATCGCATCAACTTCATCGATAAAGATAATCGCAGGCTGTGCTTTTTTGGCGGTATTAAACAGGTCACGAACACGGGAGGCACCGACACCGACCAGCATTTCCATGAATTCTGACCCTGCCATTGAGAAGAACGCGACATTGGCTTCCCCTGCTGTGGCACGAGCCAAGAGCGTTTTTCCCGTTCCTGCAGGTCCGACCATCAACACACCTTTCGGTGTTCTCGCACCCATGGATTTATACTTCTGGGGATTTTTTAAGAAATCAACAATCTCAGTCAGTTCTTGTTTTGCTTCATCAACGCCTGCGACATCGGCAAACGTTGTTTTGGGCGTGTCCTTATTAAAAAGCTTGGCTTTCGACTGACCGAAGGAGAAGATACTTTCCTGTGTTCCCCGCGCTTGGCGAAAAATAAAGTAGAAGAACGCGATCATCAGAATAACCGGGAGAATCGCACCGAAGATATTCACCCAGCTGTTCAGTCCAGCTTCATCTTTTACCGTAACCTTTACCCGGTTCATCTGCTCTGTTGTGACCCCTGCATCGCTGAAAAGAGAGTAGACATCAGCACCCGGTTCTTTATCCGCCTGTATCGTTTCACCGTTCTGCGTTGCAATTAATGTATTCCCGTCTACAGTAATTTCCTGGACATTTCCTTCCTTGACTGCTGAGATTACCTGGGAGAGAGGAACATTCTCTGAGTTCTCATACGGGGCACTCAACGTCGTTAAGACGATTAGCGTCATGAGGATTAAAAATCCGTAGAGAAGCAGGTTTTTCCACGAGGCTTTATAGCGGAATTTCTTGAGGTTTTTTCGTGAATTTTTGGATGTAGAGCCGGATTTTTTACCGTTGCCTGCCATAATGGAGGTCAGTATAGCATATACTTTCTGCACTTGCCAGCACCACTGTGAAAGTAGTTCGGAGTACGTCGAATGTATTATGCTAAAGAGACTTGGTCATTGTCATATTGCACCAATCCGTCCTTTTCTAATCCCTCAACAATTCTTTCAATAAACGCTTTATCTTTGTGTAATATTTCCCCTACATTCTTTATACTTACTGCTTTATACTCAAGCAGCAGCTTAACAATCTGTCCACGGTAGTATCTGTCAGACCCGATAAATGAGGTTTGCTTCGGAATGGGTATTCTCTCATGCTTCAGCATGGCTGATGCGTAGTCCATCAGTGCCTGATTCCACTCATACGCTTTTCCTTTCGGAACCAACTGCTCAGCAATCGCCTGCAGTGTTTTTTCTGTGGCCATCTCAGCCTGGTTCTCTCTCCGCAGAATTTTTGTCAAAATCACTTTTCGAACATTCGTATCCACCACGGCGATCTGCTCATTGAAGGCAAAGCAGGCAATCGCGCTCGCCGTATACTCCCCGACTCCCGGCAACTGCTTTAGTCCTTCCACATCTCTTGGCCAAATACCACGATACTCATGAACAATGATCTGTGCTGTTCGTTGCAGTGACAATGCCCGCCTGTTATAACCAAGCCCTGACCACAACCGAAGTACTTCACTCGTTTCGGCTGAAGCAAGGTCTTGCACTTTCGGAAATCTCACGATCCAGGCTTCATATTTGGGAATAACACGGGTTACCTGTGTTTGCTGCAGCATGATTTCTGAGACCAGAATCTTATACGGATCACGTTGCTTTACGGGGGTGTCAAACGGTAACTGCCTCCACGGCAGGTCTCGCTTGTTCACAGCGTACCACGCAAGGATATCTTTTTGAAATTGTTGTACTGACGTCAGTTTCATGAGGATTAGAAGAGCCTGGCACCGATTGTAGCATCTTTATCCGGTCTGACCAGGACGACATTGCCAACACTGTCAGTAACCCCGAGCGTCAAGACTTCTGAGAGTAATGGCCCGATCTGCTTCGGCGGGAAATTCACCACACCCAAAACAAGCATGCCCATCAGTTCACCTTCGGTATAATTCTCGACGATCTGGGCACTGGATTTTTTTATCCCGATTACCTCACCGAAGTCGATCGTCAGTTTATACGCAGGCTTCCTGGCTTCAGGAAAAGCCTGTACCTCAATGATCTTTCCGACACGGATATCAACTTTATCAAAATCACTATAATTAATCATCCTAACGTTACGCCGTATGATATATGGAATAT
>CAZOHC010000012.1:0-5718 GCA_964579845.1 uncultured Gammaproteobacteria bacterium
CCTCTGATTACCGATCGTGATATAATTTCTCTTACTTTACATCCTTTATATCTTTATATAATTCATCCATCATGGTATCTGCTGTTTTTTTAATTTTCTTATCTATATCTTCAATTTTATCCCGAAGATGATTCCAGACCTTATCATGGTCATCTCCTGTTATATGTTCAAGGAACTTTTTCTTATCGTCTTCAGATAATTCATCAAGGATTGATTCAAGAATAGCATGATGGAGGTTACCTTCAATCATCTCGCTGAGCTCTTTCTTTTCCTCTTCCTCTAATTCCAATATATCAAGCTCGAGCGTGATCGGTTCGTTACTTATGATATGACTGTAAAAACGTTTTTTCATGTCAGACATCCTCAGGTGCTGAGACCGGACCGAGCGGAACTGTATCCGCAGGGTCATCTACAAAAAAATATAACACAGGACCCTTCGCACGTCCATCAACTCGCTCTAAGTAATTCATAACCTCAGGGGACCCGCCCAAACTTTTTCCGGTCCAGACCGCAGGACCGGCGTCACCGATTACTACAACGATTGCTTTTCCGTTGTCAGGGTTGACAAGCATCATCTTACGAAACTTAAAAAATTGATAGTATTCATGGACATGCTCATTATATCCCGGTGCCATGAATGTCTGCACTGCGATGTAATATTTCTCCCGTTCTTTATCAACCGCAGTAAAAGCAGCTTTACTGGCTGCAAAGTGGCCCCACGCGCCTAAACCGGGAGCCATACCTGATGAGTAATATCGATTTGCCTCTTCCTGTGTATCAAAATGTGTCGCCATCGTGTCACCGGGATAACGTGCCAAATGCTGTTCAGCACCTATATATCCGTAGCTTCGATTTAACCGTTTCCCGTCAAGCTCAGGAGTCACTCTCACACCAAACTGCTCGGAAATTAACGCAGCAAGTTCTTCTTCCTCGTCATGCAATAACGGACGAACATCGGTCGGCACTTTTTCTTTTAGTGCCATAAAAAAGAGTGCTTTTCTTGAAGCACCTTCAATTTTTTCAGTCCGTTCAATTTTGGGAAGTTCAGTGGGTGTTGCTGATATAGACGCAGCGGAAACAGGAGCAAGTAACATCAAGCTACCAATGCTTCCTGCTTTAACATTATGTGAGGAAAAGTTTTTCCCAACCCACTGCAGTGCATCGTTATGCTTCTGCCACAGTCGCTCTTGAGAGGATCTATGACGGGCAGCAAACTTTTCATGCAGTTTCTTATAGTGATTTTTTTGTTTTTTTGTCAGCTCTCGAGGCAGCAATGCGTGCTTGAGGGCTCTACGAACTACTCTCATATTTCCTTTATCCTGGCAGGTTTCTGCCCATTCGTCAAACCTCTTACATAATAATACATTTTTATGCTTGCTATTAAAAGAGGGCGCGTACTATGATAAAGAGAGATTGTAATAACATGTTAAAACTACAACGGGCAATCGAGAATCCCCTCTTATCACCGGCTCCTGAAAATGAATGGGAGCAGCAAGCAACATTTAACCCTTGCGTTTTCTTTGACAAAGGTACATATCATATGCTCTATAGAGCACTTTCACCGAAAAAAAATCACTTCGGAGTGGAAGTAGAACTTTCAACCATCGGTTACGCAGAAAGCACGGATGGTATACATTTTACGAATCGGCGGCAGATACTACGACCCGAGCATGATTGGGAGTTCTATGGCTGTGAAGATCCTCGAGTAACCAAAATTGATGACATGTTTTACATCTTTTATACATGTCTTTCGACATTCCCATTTTCTGCTGACGGAATAAAAGTCGGCGTAGCTCTGACGAAAGATTTCCGTACGATTGAAGAGAGACACCTGGTTACCCCATTCAATGCCAAAGCTATGAGTCTTTTTCCCCAGAAAGTGAACGGTAAAATTGTTGCTATCCTTACAGTTGACACAGATCAACCGCCCGCAAAGATAGGCATCGCATACTTTGACAGAATAGAAGAACTCTGGGATCACACGTATTGGGAAAATTGGTATAACTACTTACCCGATCACACGATTAACATTGCTCAGAATGATCAAGATCATGTAGAAATCGGAGCGCCGCCGGTGCTCACAGACCATGGGTGGCTTCTTCTTTACTCCTACATTAAAGATTATTTTACTGATCAAAAGCATTTTACCATTAAAGCAATGGTACTCCAAAAGAATAATCCGAAAAAAATTCTTTCAAGAACTGATGAGGAACTGTTAGCCCCTGAAAAATCATACGAAAAGGTCGGCATCGTTCCTGATATTGTTTTCCCCTCAGGCGTCATTGTTCGTGATGATCACCTGTCAGTTTACTACGGAGGGGCAGATACTGTCTCCTGCCTTGCTACATGCAGTCTCTCAGCGCTTCTGCGGGAAATGACTCCTGAGAAACAGCAACAGACATTTATTACGGATAAACCGATAGGACCGATCATGTTCAAGCGCTTTGATGAAAATCCGATTCTAAGACCTATCGCCGAACACCCATGGGAGGAGAAAGCAGTCTTTAATCCTGCTGCCTTCCTCAATGACAAAACAGTGCATATGCTTTATCGGGCACTTTCTGATAAAAATATTTCAACCATCGGCTATGCAAGCAGTAAAGACGGTATGCATATAGACCGTAGGCTTCCTGAGCCTGTTTATACTCCTAGAGAAGGATTCGAGAAAAATAATCAGGGAGAAAACTACGGGTGTGAAGACCCACGTATAACTGTTATAGATGAAACCGTATATATGTGTTATACAGCATATGATGGATCTAATCTTCCCCGTGTTGCATTCAGTTCAATTCCACTTAAGGACTTTCTTTCGGGTCGGTGGGACTGGAAAAGTCCGAAAGTGATTTCACATCCAGAAAAAGAAAGTAAGGACGCTTGCTTATTTCCCGAGAAAATCAATAATACATACAGCTTTCTGCACGGGATGAATAACGGCATATCCATTGATTATGTCAGTGATCTGACATTTGCTGATGGGTATACTCTTCGCGGAAACGAAATCATGACACCGAGATCTGACAAATGGGATAGTAAAAAAATCGGAATAGCAGGCCCTCCGATAAAAACCGCACATGGTTGGGTACTTCTCTATCATGGTATTGATAATGAATCCTATTATAATCTCGGCGCAGCGTTGCTGGAGAGAGAACATCCTGAAACTGTGTTAGCGAGACTAGACTATCCGGTACTTATTCCTGAAAAAGAATTTGAGAAGAAAGGACGGACACCAAACGTCGTTTTCCCCTGCGGTCATGTTATTATCGATGAAACGCTTATTATGTACTACGGCGCT
Organism: uncultured Gammaproteobacteria bacterium; assembly: GCA_964579845.1. Taxonomy (GTDB): domain Bacteria; phylum Patescibacteriota; class Microgenomatia; order Levybacterales; family UBA12049; genus CAZOHC01. The sequence goes on from CAZOHC010000012.1 coordinate 3,293, forward strand.
GCTGATTCAGTTATCGGAGTTGCCAGTATAGAAATGCCGAAACTGCTTGATGAATTAATCAGAAATAAAACGTAATTCCTACCTTGTTACGATTGGCTGTGAGAGTATCCACAGGCCGATTATGGTATAGGTTATCATCAAGAATAGCATAGGAATCTGGCTGAGTAATGCTTTCTTTGTACTTTTATATACCTGAACAGCGATGATATGCGCTACATAAACAGAGATAACATGCCCCAATAGTATAAAGACCACCTGAAAGTGCCAGACAAATGATGCTTGGAGAAAGCGAGCATAAGGGACAAAGTCTGCTGTACCGAGAAGATTCCATCCCCATCCGAAAGGATCAGAAAGTAACCGTATCATTACCTGTCCTTGGATGAGTAAGAGCGTAAAGTAATGCGTAATGTTATAAACCACAGCAATCGGAATCAATGAGAAGACAAACAACGAACCAAGCTTATAGAGTGAGTGGTCAGAGGGTACCAGTAAACGCATAGAAATTAACGTAATGAAATACAGCATGAGAAAAACGAATGGAGAAAGAATGAGTCCGATGATCTCGTAGAGCTGATACCCTGCCATAGCCCCGAAGATTGGGTTCACTAGACCTTTCAGAACATCCCAGTAAAAAAGATACCACGTATTTGTCTCTCGAAAACCGTCAAAGGCTGTTGATGAGAGCATAAAGAGTATAAAAAGTATCAGACTGAAATCAGCAGTTTTTTCTTTCAGAAGTCCGGAAAAAGGAATTCTTAGGTAGGTATTATTTTTTTTCTGATAAAATGTTGAAGATAAACCAACAATTCGGAAGAAAACACTAAAAAATTCTCCATAACGAAACCATGCTTTTTTCCCGAAAAGAAAAACTGCAATCCAGGTTATAAAACTATACTGGAGAAGCAATACAGAAAGTGAAAACGGTGTCGTTGCGGCAAATAATTCAATCCCGATGAATATCATATAAAGCACAAATGCTGGGTAGTATTGAAGTTTCTCTGGGTACCTCACTCTTCCCGTGACATTCGTCTGACTGAACTTCTCAAAAAGTTCGATTGAAATCTTCCAGGGATTAACAACCTCCCAGATATTTCCAACGATAAAGGTTATATAGGTAAAACCGATAACAAAGAAAATCCAGAAAAATGTCATATTAAAATTAAACGCAGATAAATCCTCACCTATTAGTCCTGATAACAGCGTCAGCAAATAGAAAAACAAACTTAGTCCTTTATACATAGTGACTGCCTGTACTGAGGTAAGACTGCGAATCAAAGGTGACGTCAGTTTCCGTTCAGTGAAGTCATTCCCGGTAAAGTCAGATGATGAGAAAATACCGATTAAAAGAAATGAAAGAAAGAGGACAGCTGCTCCTGCATACATATAAAGCCAGAACGGAATGGGGAGTGTATATGATGCTCCGAATGCATGAGCATATACTTGTTGTGGAAGAAAAAGAAAGAGTAACAAAAAGAGTATGAGGTATTTTATCATAGAGTACTTTACTCTCAGAGTCCTGTTAGGACATTCTAAGAGATCACTTTCGCATGATGAACTCTACTATACCATAGATTGCTTTTCATTATGGTAATTATGGACGATAGGCAAAGATTGTATATGCTGAACTACTATATGAACATCACGAAGCATGTATCCGGACTAACGGGTCATATCTGTCTGGGAAAAATTGATAGTATTTTTGCAGCAAAGTTTTTGTAATATGTTGTCCCACTGTTTGCTAAACCGCCTGTCTTTATCCTCATCGTATTTCCCCATTCACCCGGCATACAACCATTTCCACCTCGAACAACAAATGAATACTCAGAATTCGGAAGAAGGTGGTTTACTGTGTATGATATCACCCCATCTGATACTCCTGTAGCAAACTCCACTCCGTAATCATGGATGCTTTGTCCGTTTCCATATGCAATATAGTATTTATCCGCTTTTGAAACAGGAGCAAAATACAACGTGGCTTGGGTATTGTTTACATCAATTTGGAAGAGGTCAGGTGTTCCATTCGGCTTTGTATCACCACAGGATGGAGCAGATGGCATTGAGCTGGATGAGATCACCCTCTTGCTTTGCAGCATGGCTGTCGGTGTTGGAGTAAAAGTTGGTCCAAGTGAAAAGGAAAATACCGTACCACTGTCGTTATTCCCACCTTGTTCTGTCAAACCATAGAGAGTCGAGTCATGAATAATAATGTTCTGCGGATAATTCCCATCATCTGCCCCTCCGGCAAACTCATAGAGAAGTGTATAGTCTGAGCCATCAGTGTTTATAGAAAAGATTGTGCCTCTATCATTATCGCCACCCTGGGATGTTGCACCATAGAGCGTTGTGCCAGCTTGTATGAGGTTGCCAAATGGATACCTCCCGTCATCCACCCCTCCGGCAAATTCATGAAGCACGGTAAACCCTGA
>CAZOHC010000012.1:5818-18535 GCA_964579845.1 uncultured Gammaproteobacteria bacterium
CCGGCAAATTCATGAAGCACGGTAAACCCTGAACCATCAGTGTTGACTGAAAATATCGTTCCAACATTATTATCGCCACCCCCGACAGTCATACCGTATAATACTGAACCAGACCGTAAGAGGCTACCTTGAGGATACGCTCCGTCACCTGCTCCACCTGCAAACTCATGGAGAAGTGTAAAGTCTGATCCATCAGTGTTGATTGCATAGATCGTACCACTATCATGCTCTCCGCCAGAATAAGTCATACCATACAGCGTGGTACCCTCCAGGATTAGCTCGCCTCGAGGATTTCTCCCGTCACCTGCTCCATCTGCAAACTCATGGAGAAGTGTAAAGTTTGATCCATCAGTGTTGATTGCATAGATCGTACCAACGTCATCACTTCCCCCCTCCCAAGTTATACCATACAACGTAGTACCATCCTGAACTACGCCTCCTAGAGGACGCCTTCCGTCTGCACCTGAAAATTCGTGAAGTAAAGTATATGCAGACCCATCAATATTTATGGAAAAAATAGTTCCCATATGATTATCTCCACCTCCAGCAGCAGTTCCGAACAGAGTAGAACCCTCCAGAGTAAGTGTGCTTTCAGGAAAAGCTCCATCTTCTGTTCCACCGGAAAATTCATAGAGTAGTGACAATTGCGCATACACGGATGGTACATACATGAACAGCGCTGAAACCATAAGGGAGACTACTAATAAGAGAGAGGTGATTCTTTTGATTAATTCAATATCAAGAACTTATTACCGATATACAAGCTATACTTCAGTATAATTTCAATATTTAAACCATGTCAAATACTCGCCTCACCTAAGGAGTTTGTTGGAGAGTGTATTAAGCAGAAGTTGCAGGATAATGGCACTTCTTGAATTTTTTTCCTGAACCGCACCAGCAAGGATCGTTGCGGCCTAATTTTTTGTTCGAGTCAGCTGCTCCTGCTGGAACGTTTTTATCCTCTGATGTATTCAGGATTTGTTTTTTTGCCGGAGGGGTGGTCACGGGATTATTTATTGTTTTTTTCTCCACCGAAGCATTGGAAGTTGCATCAGCTTGGTTCGCATTCGTATTTGTATGTAAGTGTAATCCTGCTTGCGGTGATTGTGCCAGATGGAATTTAAAAATTCTATGGACGATCTCATCATCGATATTGAATACCAGGTTTTCAAACATTCTGTATGCTTCATTTTTATATTCAACTAACGGATCTTTCTGCGCATAACCCCGCAGTCCGATACCTGACCGGAGGTGTTCAATCGAATCCAGATGGTTCATCCAGAGATTATCGATAACCTGAAGCATGACAATTTTCTCAAGTTGCCGCATTAACTCAGGTGTCATCTGCTCCTCACGCTTATCGTAGAGATCATGGGTCAACTTTGCCAGAAACTCGATTTTCTCATCAGAACCGCCTGCCTGTTCAAGCTGCATGATAAGTTGTTTTTGCGATGCTTCATCAAACTGAACGATAGTCATGTAACTCTCAATAATTTTCTCATTCACAGAACCGGTATCATCCGTTAATTGCGCTTGTTCTGCTGCCATAACCAAACTGGTGATTGATGCATCAATTCTCTCTAAGATATCATCCTTGAGAGATACATCTTCATCATCAACACGGTCGTTCTTCGCTGCTTCTGATTCTAAAACTTTTTTCCGTAACGCATAAATAATTTCCCGTTGTTTATTAAGAACGTCATCATACTCAACGACATATTTTCGTCCGTCGAAATGAAATCCTTCTACCTTCACCTGAGCATTTTGAATCGCTTTGGAAACCAACCCATGCTCAAGTGGCACATCTTCAGGCATATTAAACCGAGTCATAAGTCCTGCAATTCTGTCGCCACCAAAAATACGCATGATATCATCATCCAACGCTACAAAAAAACGCGATGATCCGGGATCTCCCTGGCGACCTGATCGTCCGCGAAGCTGATTATCAATTCTTCGTGACTCATGCCGCTCAGTTCCGATAACCATGAGTCCCCCTAGTTCCAAAATTTCATTATGTGCCTTCTCCCAGGCTTTCCACTCTGCTGATTTTTTATCGGTTTTACCATCCTCTGACTTCGGCGCCTCACCTCCGAGGATAATATCAACACCACGGCCTGCCATGTTCGTTGCGACCGTCACTGCACCTTTTTTTCCTGCTTCAGCAATAATCTCAGCCTCTCTCGCATGATTTTTCGCATTTAATACTTCATGTTTAATCTTCCTCCGCTTGAGAAGATCTGAGATGATGACATTTTTATCAATTGAAGTCGTACCGACGAGAACAGGTTGTCCTCGTTTATGTGCTTCCTCAACCGCGTCTGCAACCGCGGATAACTTTGCACGCATGGTTTTGTACACTGCATCCGGATAATCAATTCTCGTAACAGGGTTGTTGGTCGGGATAGCGACAACATCAAGCTTGTAGATCTTTTTAAATTCTTCCGCTTCCGTTACAGCAGTTCCGGTCATACCCGCTAGCTTCTCATACATACGGAAATAGTTCTGCAAAGAAACAGTTGCCATTGTTTTTGATTCCCGTTGGATCGGGACACCCTCTTTCGCTTCGATAGCTTGGTGCAACCCGTCAGACAAACGCCTGCCTTCCATAAGTCGACCGGTAAACTCATCAACTAACACAACCTGTCCGTCTTTCACAATATAATCTTTTTCCCGCTTAAAGAGCGCTCTCGCTTTTAATGCAGCTTCGAGGTGATACACCGTATCGAAATCTTTTTCGTAGATATCAGAAACACCAAACATCTTCTCAATTTTTCCGATGCCATGATCAGTAAGGTGTGCTGTTTTCAGTTTTTCATCTATTTTATAGTCCAGCTCCGGTGAAAGTTTTTTAATTAAATCCGCATATTCATAGTATCGTGCTGAGGGAGATTCATCAGGTGTTGAGATTATATGAGGCGTCCTCGCTTCATCAATTAACACAGAGTCTACCTCGTCAACAATTGCATAATGATGCTTGCGTTGCACCATATCTGAGAGACGCTGGACCATATTATCTCTGAGATAATCAAAACCGAACTCTGAGTTGATCCCGTACACGACATCAGCTAAATACGCTTCCTTTCGTGACACCGGTTTGAGGTGGGCTATACGTGAATCACTGACATTCTGAGCAGTGTACTCTTCATCATACAGGAATGACGCGTCATTAATTATTGAAGCAACTGACATACCCAGGAGCTGGAATACAGGGGCCATCCAGCCGGCATCACGCCTGGCGAGGTAATCATTGACCGTAACCAAGTGAACGCCTTCTCCGCTCAAGGCATTCAAATACAATGCCGGAACAGCGGTTAAGGTCTTTCCCTCTCCGGTTTTCTGTTCAGCTATTTTTCCTCTCGACAACACAATGCCTCCCATAATCTGAACATCGAAATGTCTGAGTCCGATGGTTCGACGTGCTGCTTCTCTGACAAGAGCAAAAGCTTCAGGAAGAATGTCTTCAAGTGTTTCGCCTGCTTCCAGTCTCTCACGAAACTTTTCTGTTTCTTTCGGAAAATCTTTATCTTTCAGTTTTTTGACTGTATCTTCTAGGTCGTTAATTTTATTAACGAGTGGTAGTAACTTGGAGATTTCTTTCTCGTTGGAGTCAAATATTTTATTAATTACAGAGAGCATAATCAGGCTATATTGTAGCATATCCAGCCTAAAAAAACTGTAATTCTTACAAAAACCCCTCATCACTCGGTAAAGTTGCGATGAGGGGTAGAGAGAGACATTATTTCTTTTTCTTCGTTGCGGCCTTTTTCTTTACCGTCTTCTTTACCGTTTTCTTTACTGTTTTTTTAACAGCCTTTTTTACTGCTTTTTTCGCTGTAGCCTTTTTCTTCACTGCCATGGTATTTCACCTCCTTTTTTCGTCGAAAGCCTGCTACTGCAGAACGACGAATCTGTCTGTTATGGAGACTTTTATTGAACCTGAACAGAATACATTCATAGTGCGGTACAACGAGATATTTTGTCAAATAAATTTATTGCCTCAAAAAACAATATTTGGCTTACTATGACAAGGTAAAATATATTACCCCCTATTGTATGGTTATGAAGAAAATGAGAGGCTAGAGGAGAGGAGTAAGTCTATCTTTTTTAAGATACTGGCGTAATACGTCAGGAACGATGACCGTCCCGTCTTCCTGCTGATAATTCTCAAGAATCGCGATGATCGTTCTTCCGATCGCAAAAGCAGTTCCGTTAAGGACTGACGCATATTTCCTTTCACCATTGTCAGTGTATTTAATATTCAGCCTCCTGGATTGGAAATCAGTGACCGTCGAAACGGAAGTGACCTCTCTATATTTTTCTTGGGATGGAATCCAAGCTTCAATATCGAATTTCCGCGCAGCAGGAAACCCCAGATCTCCCGTACACATTTTAACCACCTGATAAGGAATATCCAGTGCTGTGAAGAATTTTTCTTCCAACGAGAGAAGATACTCATGTTCACGGTCATCCTCTCCTTCCGGTACGAAGCTTACCATCTCAATCTTATCGAATTGATGAACTCTGAGGATTCCCCTCGTGTCTTTCCCGTAACTTCCTGCCTCACGCCTGAAGGCGGGAGAAAAGCCGACGTATCGCTTCGGCAATGAATCACTCGGGATTACCGTATCCATGTGCATAGGAACCAAAGACTGTTCAGCTGTTCCGACAAGATATAAGTCATCGTGGGCTAGTCTGAACATATCTTCTTCACCGCCGTTTTCCATATACCCTAGTCCTCTCATTGTTTCTTCTTTAATTAATACCGGAGGAATAACAGGTGTGAAGCCCTCTTTCACCAAAGTATCCATAGCAAACTGCACGAGTGCAAGCTCCAACAGTACCCCATCACCTTTCAGGTACGCAAATCGCGCTCCGGAGACTTTGGCTGCTTGCTCTATATCAAGAATTCCCAGTCGTTCACCCAGTTCGACGTGGTCTTTTGGTGAGAAAGGTAACACGCTTGGCTCTTTGTACTTCCTGATGACATCATTTTCCGTATCATTTTTTCCTACTTTAACATCTTCTTTAGCAGGGTTCGGAACCTTATATAGCCATTCTTGCAGCTCTTCGGCAACGGCATGCAATGCTGCCTCTTCTTTATCTAACTGAACCTTAAGCTCTTTTCCTTTTTCGATATTACGCTCTTTCGCCGCCTTATTCCGATCTTCGCGAAGTACCTGAACAACACGAGAGAGCTCTCCATGTCGCTGATCTATCTCAAGAAGATGATTAATATCAATCTCAACTCCTTTATGCTTTGCAGCCTCCTGCACTTTTTTAGGATGTTCTCTGATATATCTAATGTCTAACATTACAGGGATTATAACTCTTCAGGGGAACGTGGTCAATGAAATATGGAGGTTGTTATTTTTTTCTTGCGGCGATTGCTGCAGCTTTGTTCGCAACTGCTTTTCTCTTCATCGCTTTTTTCGTCAGACCTTTTCCTGTTGCTTTTGCTTCTTCTTTAAGTTTTGCTACAATTTCAGGTGTTAGTTTTGATAGCGATGATTTCATCCTTGCAGCTTTGTTCGCATGCATGAGATGGTTCTTCGCTGCTTTATCAATCGCGGAACTCGCTCTACTCAGCGCTTCCGGCGTCGGATCTTCTTTTGCAGCTTTTACCAAGCTTTTATAAAGAACTTTTATTCGCTTGTTAGCAAGTGTTCTTGTTTTATCCTGACGTAATTTCTTTTTCGCGTGTTTTAATAGTGGCATAGCGGTATTTTACCATGATATACTTAAAATCGCAATATTCTTGAGCTCAACTCCTTCGTATGCATACTATATGAAGATTGATTGATCCTCATCCACTTCTTCCATGCAGGAAAAAGCTATAAGGAAAAGTTATTTATGACAGATATCGTAAGAAAAAGCCTCAATCTTCTTTTGAAGCGACAGACAAATATTCTCTCTGCTGCATTTATCCTCATGACCACGGTGATTTTTTCTCAGATTCTCGGACTGGTACGTGATCGCCTGTTACTTTCAATTTTCGGTGCTTCGAACACACTCGGAATTTATCAATACGCGACACAACTTCCGGAAACTCTTTTCCAGCTCACTATCGCAGCAGCAATTACTTCAGCCTTTATTCCGGTGTTCTCTGACTACCTGGAAAAAAATAGAGAAGAAGAAGCACATAAGCTCGCGTCTACGCTGCTGACTGCAGGTCTCATTATTTTCTTATGTTTGTCGATAATTCTCTCTGTTTTTGCTGAATTTTTCCTATCAATCTTTAATCTCGGCGGAGGCTTTTCCTCAGAGCAGATGAGTCTCATGGTCAGTCTGATGAGAATTGTGACAATCGGCCAGATACTGTTTATCATCGGAACGTTCTATACTGCGCTTTTGCAATCATATAATCACTTTTTTATACCAGGGATTGCAGGAGCCACGTATAACCTCGGTATAATTCTCGGGATATTAGTTTTTGCGCCTTTCATGGGGATTTATGCTGCTCCTGTCGGAATTATTATCGGTGCTATACTCTTTATTCTGGTCCAGATACCGCTCGTTAAAAAAACAGGATTTTCTTTTATTCCATCACTTGATGCCCTCTGCTCTGAAGGAATCAAAAAGATCACAAAACTCATGGGACCACGCATGCTTTCAATTGCAGTCCTTCAGATAGGTACGGTTGCAATCGCGTCGTTTATTTCTGTCCTTGAAAATCACGGAAGAATGAACCTTCTCTATAATCTTGCGAAAACACTGGCATATGCTCCGGTAATGCTATTCGGGCTGACAATTGCACAAGCGGCTTTTCCGATACTATCACGGGAAAAGGATAAACTGGATGAATTTAAAATGACATTCATCACGAGTTTTAATCAAATGCTCTACCTAATTCTTCCGGTCTCTGCAATTATTCTCGTGTTACGTATTCCAATAGTTCGCTTGTTTTATGGTGCAGATATGTTCGACTGGGCAGCTACCGTGTTGACCGGACAAATTCTTGCGTATCTCAGTTTATCGATTTTTGCACAGGCTCTCTCCGTACTCTTATATCGAGCTTTTTTTGCATTACAAAACACGATGACACCACTCATCGTCGGTGCCGCATCAACAATATTTATGATAGCTCTGACCTATTCTATGGTTGTCGTGGGAAATGGCGGTATACAGAGTGTCGCAATCGCGTTTACGATTGCGAACATTCTTCAGGTTATCGTTCTTTTCCTTATTTTGGATCGTCGGGTAGGGAGATTCCATAAAGGAGAGCTTATATTTTCAATTACGAAATTTTTTATCTCAACCCTCTTTATGGCAATCGCATTATATATTCCCCTAAAACTGCTCGATCAATTAGTTATCGATACGACCAGAACAGCAGGATTACTTGCATTAACCGGTATATCAACTGCCGCAGGACTTTTTCTCTATCTGCTCTTAACTTGGCTCTTAAATGTCAGTGAAGCGAAAACCTACATTGCGATGTTGAGAAAACTTGGAAACTGGCGGGATATCTTAGATAAAACTGATGAAGTCATCGGTCCGAATGGACAGAACCATTAACGAAGCAGATTCTCATTACTTACCAGCCACAAAAAATCCGCTTTCGCGGATTTATATTTTCGGATGGGATTTCTGATTTTCCGTGGCTACTTAGAAGCCGCCCATACCTCCCATACCGTCCATGCCGCCAGGCATACCGCCACCTGCCGGAGGATTTTTCTCAGGAATATCAGTAATCAGTGCTTCCGTTGTCAGGATCATTGTAGCAACTGATGCAGCATTGACAAGTGCCATTCTGGTAACTTTGGCCGGATCAATAATACCCATATCAAGCATATTACCGAGCTTATTCGTCATCACATTAATACCTTCTTCAGGCTTCTTTGCGTCTTTAACTCGCTGCATCGCTTCCTGAATGTTTAATCCTGCATTTGAAAGTATACCGGTAAGCGGTGCTGAGAGCGCATTGAAGAGAATCATTGAACCGGTGTCTGTGTATCCACCTTCGATCCCGGTTGCTTTCTTTGGATCAACGAGCAAAGCGTTTCTCGCTCTGAATAATGCAATGCCACCGCCGGGAACAACGCCTTCTTCAAGCGCTGCTTTCGTCGCAGCAACAGCATCGATAACACGCTCTTTTCGTTCTTTCATCTCGATTTCAGTAGCTGCACCCACATTGATGACTGCAACGCCTCCTGAAAGTTTTGCGAGGCGCTCCTGTAATTTCTCTCTATCAAAATCTGACGTGGATTCCTCGATTGCACGTTTTATCTGAGCAACTCGTGCATTGAGTGATTTGGCATCACCCTTTCCTCCGATTATTCTGGTGTTATCTTTATCAGCCCAAACCTTATCTGAGCGGCCACAGTCTTCTAGTGTAACAGTCTCTAATTTCCGGCCTGTATCTTCGGAGATGACCGTTCCGCCTGTCAGAATAGCGATATCTTGGAGCATTTCCTTTCTCCGATCACCAAAACCAGGTGCTTTTATCGCCAAGGTGTTAAAGGTTCCTCGAAGTTTATTCAGAACTAATGTAGCAAGCGCTTCACCGTCGATATCATCAGCAATAATTACTAAATTCTTGGAAACTTTTACCAGAGATTCGAGGAACGGAAGTAGTTCCTGGAGTGAGGAAATTTTCTTATCAGTAATAAGGATATACGGGCTGTCGATTTCAGCTTCCATGCGATCAGAGTTCGTGACAAAGTACGCTGAAGCATACCCTTTATCAAACTCCATACCTTCCTTGTAATCGATTGAGAGTTCGACACCGCGTCCTTCTTCAACGGTGACGACGCCGTCTTTACCGACTTTTGTCAGTGCCTCAGCAATCATCTCACCGATTTGTTCATTCTGTGCCGAGATAGTTGCAACTTTTTTAATATCGTCACCTTCAACATTGTTCTGCATTGCTTCTACTGCTTTCAGAACTTTCTCAATACCACCATCAATCTCCTGCTTCAAAAGCATGGCATTATAACCTTGACTGATACTCTGGAATCCTTGGTTAACAATCTCGCGGGCGATGATCGTAGCAGTTGTCGTACCGTCACCGGCAACGTCATTTGTCTTGCTGGCAGCTTCTTTCACCATCTGAGCTCCCATGTTTTCAAACGGATCACTCAGCTCTACTTCTTTCGCAACTGTCACACCGTCATGAACTACAGTAGGTGCACCCCATTTTTTATCAAGCGCAACATTCCGGCCTTTTGGTCCAAGTGTTGTCGTTACAGCATTTGCCAACTGATTAACTCCGCTGATTAAAGCTTGTCTTGCATCTGATCCGTATTTAATTTGTTTTGCCATAAATCTAAATATCCTTTACTGATTAAGCATTCTCACTTCTAGCTTACAATAGCCAGTATGTCTTTGTCTTCAACAAGTGTCCATTCCTCGTTCTCAACTTTTACTTCATTCCCACCCCATTTTTTATACATAACTTTTTGTCCGGGTTTCACGGACATAGGAACTCGCTCGTCGCCGTCTTCATTCCATGCACCCTCACCCACAGCGATAACTTCACCTATTTGTGGTTTTTCTTTTGCTGTATCAGGAAGAAGAATGCCGCTCGCTGTTTTTTCTTCAGCTTGCACAGGCCTTATTAGTACGAAGTTATGTAATGGCTGGATCTCAGTTTTGGTTGTTGTTGCTTTCTTAACCATAATTGAACAATCACTCTGAAGTAATTACTGCTAATTTATACACCAAGATTGAAAAACTGTCAAGACCTCTTATCGAATTTCTCTTGTTATAGCACGATTTTTTTGTTTTAACACCCAAAATCCTTTCCTGCTTGACACATCCGATTTTATTCTAGTACGATGAGTTAAGGAGTAAATCTCCTGTACTATATGGTATTGACACGAAGAAGACTGCTGCTCATAGGGTTTATTTTAGTGCTTTTGATAGGTATTCCTGCCACACTCTTTGTTGTGCAACAGCAACAGGAGATTCGTAGCCGTGCAGAAAAATCCACAACACTCTATTATTTGCCTGAGTCCACACAGGCACAACCACTTGTATATAACACCGGCGAGGTATTTAGTTTAGATTTATATGCCAATCCGGGCACGAATTTAATCTCTGCAGTCAGACTTGAGATTATTTATGACCCAGCAAAGCTGGCAACTGCCAGTGCAGGAAGTGGCCAGGATGCATTCGTCCAAGATCCTGAATCTCTCCCGAGCAGAATTAACGGCCCAGTCTATACCCCTGGTAAAATATCCGTTACGTTAAATGCAGGTGCAGATCCGACAAATGTAATTGATGCAATAGGCAGAATCGGAACAGTAACCTTCCAAGCACTTGAAGAGACAGCAGGAACGGTAACACAAGTTTCATATGGGACACAGACATTAGTAACCTCAGCAGATGATAATTCCCAGTTTGCAGAAAATGTGCTTTCATCGACTTCTCCTGCTTACATAACGATCTTAGCAGACGGTGGAGAACCGACTGAGGAACCGACTCCAACCGAAATGCCCACGCCGACGATAACACCTACTCCGATCGTAATTCAGGGACCTGCAGGACCACAAGGACCTGCTGGACCGCAAGGGCCGCAGGGAGATCCGGGACAGGTAGTGCAACAACCTGAGCCTGAGTTTACGTTGGCACCGACTGCAACGTCAGCTCCAATAGCAGCAGACATTCAGCCAAGTGCTACTCCTACGATGGAACCTGCCGGACCTGGTGAGGCAATGCTCGGATTCGGGGCAGTGTTAACTGCATTGACAGTCGTCGGTGGAGTACTCTTCTTCTTCCTCTAATCCATACGGCTCCATAAACACATACGAGCATCGGATTTCAATTAACTTTCAATCAATGAAAAGAGGGCTTCTTGGGGTAGATGGATTTTAGCAGACGAGATCATTCTAGCTTTTCCTTTTTTCTGTGCTTCAAGCAGTTTATCTTTTCTGGTTCTGTCTCCACCTGACATTTTTGCCAAAACATCTTTTCTAAACGGTGGAATCTCTTCACGAGCGATAATGTTACCGTTAATCAATCCTTGAATAATCTGACGGAACTGTTGTCTTGGCAGCGATTCTTTGAGCTTTTCTGCCTTTTCACGTGCTTTGTAGTTAGCCTCATCTTTGTAAACGAGCTCGGATAAGACATCTATCGGATTATCGTTAATTCTGACTTCAAGCTTGACCAAGTCAGCGGGTTTATAGTCAGATAGTTCATAGTCGACACTCGCAAATCCTGATGAAACAGACTTGATTTCCCCTGATAATCCTCTGATAAACATACTGTATGGCATTTCATAGCTGAGCTCTGCATATGTTTCACGATACACCATATCCAAAAGCACACCTTTTCGCTTCTGACAGACTGACATGATATTTCCAACAGTTGAGGTCGGTGTGTAGACAGTTAACAACATATACGGCTCCAGGAGGGTTCCATCTTCAGCCGTTTTATAGAGTACTTGGGGCATCGTTAACAGAAGCTCCAACCCGAATTCACGAACTATACGCTCTTTGACTATCTCAGCATGCAGGAGTCCTAAAAAACCGACCCTGAATCCGCTCCCCAGATACGCTGAGTATTCCTCAGAATATGTCAGCGCAGTATCATTCAGCGTCAATTTTCCCAATGCATCCCGAAGGGAAGCGAAATCTCCTGAATCCTTCGGGTACATCCCGAAGAAAACCATCGGCTTCGGTGTCGTATAACCGGGCAGAGGCTCTGTTATATGTGATTGCACCATAATGGTATCTCCTACCTGCGCTTGACGGATATCTTTGACACCACCGATTACATACCCAATCTCACCTGTTATAAGCTCACCTGACGGTACTAAGAAAGGAGTAAAGTAACCCACATCAGTCACTTCTGTTTTTACCTCACTCTGAAAGAACTGAATTCGATCTCCCTTACTGATACTACCGTCAATAATCCGAACAAAAGAGACAACTCCACGGTATTCATCATACACGGCATCAAATATCAGCGCCCGAAGCGGAGTATCCGTGTTTCCCTGAGGCGGAGGAATTTTCGCGACAACTGTATGCAAGAGTTCCGGAACATTTTCACCGGTTTTTGCCGAAATAAAATGAATTTCACGCTCATCAAAGCCAAAAACCGAGACCAGTTCATTGACAACGCCAGTTGTATTGGCATTTGGGAGATCAATTTTATTCAGAACAGGAATCATCACAAGGCCCTCTTTTTTCGCAGCTTGAAAATGTGCTACTGTCTGAGCCTGAATCCCTTGCGTTGCATCTACCAGCAACACTGCTCCTTCACACGCAGCGAGCGTGCGGGATACCTCGTATGAAAAATCCACATGTCCGGGAGTATCTATCAAATTGAGAATATAATCCTCACCGTCATGATGATATTTCATCCTTACCGGTGCGAGTTTGATTGTAATTCCCCGCTCCCGACTGATGGGATTCTGATCCAAAAATTGCTCTTGAAGTTTTTCTTTTGAGACAGTCTGTGTAATCTCAAGCATTCTGTCTGAAAGTGTTGATTTCCCGTGATCAATGTGAGCGATGATAGCAAAGTTTCGTATATTTGATTGTTTCATGTTACCGTATTGTATCGTATTCTGAGGCTATCTGCAAAAACTTACCCTTTGACGGGCTTTTGTATTTATAGTAGTATGGTGGTTGCTTTCTCAATGCCGAACCAAAGCCAGAATTACCAAACAACATTTACCCGAGGATTCCTGCAGACGAGCACTCGCACGCTCTTACTTCTTATGCTATGAATAAATTTCATGTACTGATAAGTATCATTGTTATCGGAGTT
>CAZOHC010000012.1:18545-28003 GCA_964579845.1 uncultured Gammaproteobacteria bacterium
GAGTTTTAGGAATACTCTTTGTCGTATCACGGTTCTCAACCGAAGAACGTATTACTGAGGAAAATAATTCATCACTTTTAAACCCACTCGTGACTGAGACGTTTCAGGATATCGATCTCGCGTCGCCTTCTGAGAACCAGGTGCTAGGACAGCAGAATCCACAAAACATGCAGGGAACAATGAAGCCTACTGTCGGCGTTGAAGATCCTATTCCAGCAACCGTCAACGCTGTTATTAAAACATCAAAAGGTGATATTCATCTCCTTCTGTATGGAGATGATGCGGCCAAAACCGTACGGAATTTTATGAATAAAGCAAACTCTGGATTTTATAATAATCTCACGTTTCACAGAGTTGAAGGCTGGGTAATACAAGGAGGAGATCCGAACGGAAATGGGACAGGGGGCGGTCAGATGCTGACGGAGATAAATGACAGACCGTTTGTTACCGGATCGCTCGGTGTCGCCAGAGCCTCTAATCCTCAGATCTCAAATGACGCTCAGTTCTTCATCACAAAATCAGACGCAAGCCACCTGAACGAACAGTATACGAACTTCGGCGAAGTTACAGAAGGCATGGACGTCGTCAATAAGATCGCAATCGGCGATAAGATACTCGGAATCGTCATAGAATAAGGTTCTTCTCCCCATTCCCCATGTTGACTCAGCACATTCTCTCTGTGATACGAAAAAACTCCCTTTCAGGAGCTTATATGAAGCACAAACAAGCAGTACGTTTTACCATCTAAAACTACTGAAGGCTTTGTTTGCTTCTGCTTGTCTGTGCATGATGTCTTTTTTCTTCATTGCTTCACCTTCACCGGTGGCAGCAGCCGCGAATTCAGCAGCTAATTTTTCTTCAAAAGTATGAAATTCTTTGTTCGGGCGCTTCGTCGCAGCCTCTAGCAGCCAACGAATTGAGAGAGACATTCGTCGCTCAGGGCGTACTTCAATCGGAACTTGGAAGTTCGCACCGCCGATACGTCGAGCTTTTACTTCCACTTTCGGTGAAACATTTTGCAGTGCTTTTTCAAAGGTTTCCAGCGGGTCTTTTCCTTCTTTTTCAAGGATAGCAAAAGCTCCGTAAACTAATCTCTCAGCCACGGTTTTCTTCCCGTCCTTCATAATTCGGTTGATAAACTTACTGACATGCACACTGTTATGGATCTCATCCGGTGCAATAACTCTTTTTTGTGCTTTTTTATGTCTCATATACTTTACGCTGCTTTCGTATTCGGTGACTTCGTACCGTACTTACTTCGTGATGTCTTACGTCCCTCAACTCCCTGCAGATCGAATTTACCTCGAACAATATGATATTTTACTCCGGGTAAATCCTTCACACGGCCCCCGCGGACGAGAACAATCCCGTGCTCTGATAGTGAATGACCGACACCCTGAATATATGCTGTAACCTCAACTTTGTTTGATAATTTGACACGGGCAACTTTACGCAGTGCTGAGTTCGGCTTCTTCGGTGTCATGGTCTTAACCAGCGTAACAACGCCACGCTTCTGAGGAGCCATTTCCTCACTGTATGTGCGGTCTTTTGCATTAAAAAGACGTCTCAAACCGGTTGCTTTAACCTTTTTGTTTTTTCGTCCTCTTCCGTGTTTTGCTAATTGTGATAATGTCGGCATATTATTTATGGTTACGAAGCCCGAGTCTCAGGCTTTGAATTTCTCCTATTATACCATACTTCCCAGGCTCAGAAAAGAGTAAAAAACTACATTCAGTCGAGGAAAATACGGCAGGGTTAAGCAGTCTCAGTCGTCGGTTCAACGACAGGAGTTTCTTCTTCTGATTCAGCAGCAACAACAACTGGTTCTGACGGCGCCTCTTCTGAAGCATCAGTGTTCGCAGAAGGAGTTTCTGTCTCATCTTCCGGTGATTCATCACCTGGGCCTGCCTCTTTCACACCACCGTCGACCGGGATCAGTCTTCCGATAATAACGTTTTCCTTAAGACCGATGAGATGATCTTCACGTCCTTCGAGTGCTGCTTCTGTTAATACTTTGGTCGTTTCTTGGAATGAAGCAGCTGAGAGCCATGAGTCAGAGAACAGTGATGCCTTTGTAATACCCAGAACAATCTGGCGCCCTGTACCAGGCTCTCCGCCTTCTGAGAGAATCTCCGCGTTCATTTCATCAAATCGCGCTCTGGTAACAAAGTCACCAGGAATAAGCGGTGTGTCACCAACTGTTTCAACAATAACCTTGTCTGACATTTTACGGATAATTACCTCAAAATGTTTATCGTTGATACCGATACCTTGTGACTCATAAACTTTCTGAACCTCAGTGATCAAATAGTGCTGTGCAGCCTGCAGTCCGCCGATTTTGAGAACTTCCTTCGGATCCAGATAGCCTTCAGCAAACGGAGTACCTGCATTTATTTCATCACCGTCTTTAACAGCCAGCGTTGCTGATAACGGAACGAAATATTCCTGTACTTCAATCGGCTTGATCTTTGAGTTCTTAACCGAGATTCGATACCCTTCATCAGTCGTCTCAATTTTTACCTTCCCCGGAATTTCTGAGATCGGTGACAGGTTCTTCGGTGTTCTCATTTCGAACAGTTCTTCAACGCGAGGCAGACCCTGGGTCACGTCAGACATTACCACACCACCGAAGTGACGGACACGCATGGTCAACTGTGTTCCAGGCTCACCGATACTCTGTGCTGCAACGACACCGACAGGAACACCTTTGTCTACTCTTGCTTTTGTTGAGAAGTCCCAACCATAACAGTTCACACAAATTCCGTATGAGAGGCGGCAGTAAAGCGGTGAACGAACAGTTACTTCGGTCACTTCATGATCGATAATTGACCCGACATTTTCATCGTTAATCTCGTCACCTTTTTTGAAAATAGCTTTCTTCGTCTTCTTAGAGATAATATCTTCCGCAACGATTCGGCCGACCAGGCGATCTGAGAATTCTGCTGTTCTGTCCTTTTCTCCCTGAACAATTGTCAACCCTTCAGTCGTGCCACAGTCATCTTCCATAACAATCATGTCATGAGATACATCAACCAATCGTCGTGTCAGGTATCCTGCATTTGCGGTCTTCAGCGCTGAGTCCGTTAATCCTTTTCGTGAACCGCGAGCTGAAGCAACATATTCGAAAATAGAGAGACCTTCACGGAAGTTTGATTTCACCGGCAATTCGACGATCTTACCGAGCGGATCGACGATAAGTCCACGCATAGCTGAAAGCTGTTTCAACTGTTCGACACCTGCACGGGTTCCCCCTGAGTCAATACTGATTCTGATAGGATTGTCAGGCGTGATATTCGCCCACGTCTTATCAGCGATTGTATCGGTGTACTTCAGCCACACATCATTTGAAAGTCTCTTCTTCTCTTCAAGCGTGATAAGCCCCTGCTGATATTCACTATCAATTTCAACAATCTTCTTCTCTGCTTCCGCAATTAAGTCATCTTTTCCATCAACGATCTTATTGTCGAAAACGGAGACACTGATACCGGAGATAGTTGCGCCGTAAAATCCGAGCTGCTTAATACTATCGATAAGCCGTGCAACCTCTTCTGAAGAGTATGATTTCATTGCAGAAGTAATCAGCTTCTTAATATATGAGGCATTGACAGACTCATTGACGAAGTCAAAGGTATCAGGAAGTAATTCATTAAACATTAATCTTCCGACCGTTGTTTCAACAAGTGCTGTTTTGCCGTTTTTTGTAACCCGAACCTTAATCGGCTCACGCTGCGTGATCTGACCGAGGTCAAATGCCATCAAAGCACTGTTCATATCAGGGAAGTCGATCATCTCTTCCTCAGATTTTCGGACTTTCTCATCCATTGATGTTAGGTAGAATGTGCCTAAAGCCATCTCTTTGTTCGGAAGCGTGATAGGACTACCGTCAGCCGGTTTCAAGAGATTGTGCTGCGGCATCATCAGTTCTACTGCTTCCTGTTGTGCTTTTTTCGATAGCGGGATATGAACAGCCATCTGGTCACCGTCAAAGTCAGCATTATATCCGGCACAGACACACGGATGAAGCTGAATCGCACTTCCCTCAATCAAGACAGGATAAAATGCCTGAATGCCGAGTTTGTGAAGTGTCGGAGCACGGTTCAGAAGAACCGGATGGTTTCTTGTGATTTCTTCCAGGATATCAAATACTTCCGGCGGTCTCTTCTCGATATATCGTTTTGCTGACTTGATGTTTGTGGCTAAACCGCGCGCGATAACTTCACGAAGAACAAACGGCTTAAACATTTCAAGCGCCATTTCCTTCGGAAGTCCGCACTGATTAAGCTTCAATTCAGGACCAACGACGATTACTGAGCGTCCTGAGTAATCAACACGCTTTCCGAGAAGATTCTGTCGGAAACGACCTTGTTTTCCACGCAACATGTCTGATAATGAGCGAAGCGGAGACGAAACAACCTGTGAACCGCGCTGTGAAGCGTCGATAAGTGCATCAACAGATTCCTGGAGCATTCTTTTTTCATTTCTCAAAATAATCTCAGGCGCACCGAGTGACATGAGGTGTTTCAGACGGTTATTCCGATTAATGACACGGCGGTATAAATCATTTAAATCTGATGTCGCGAATCTTCCTCCTGCGAGCTGTACCATCGGACGAAGGTCCGGCGGAATAACAGGGAGCATCGTGAGAATCATAGCTGCAGGCTGTACTCCTGCTTTTCGCATGGACTCAATAAGTCTGAGACGCTTTACCAGTTTCAAATATTTCTGCCCTGAAGCTTTTTCAGACTCTGCTCGGAGTTCTGCGATAAGGCTTGAGAGATCAAGACTGCTGACGAGCTCAAGCAGTGCTTCTGAACCTGTTTTTATCGTGAAGAAGACCGGAATATCATACTCGAGCAATTTGTAATATTCATCTTCTGACAACACACTGGAAACTTTCAGACTCTTAATTAAACGAAGCAGTGTATCTGCGATCTCATCTAATTTTTTCGCTTCTGATTCAGCACCTTCTGAGAGTCGTGCAAATCTCTGACGTTTCGTTAATTCGAGTTCTTCACTAATCAGCTGCTGCTGTTCTTTTCCGACTGATTTTCCTTTTACTTCAGCTGATTTTTCCTTAATTTCTTCCTGAATCTTCTCTTCCTCATCAGTTATCTTTTCTTTTAATTGTGCCTTTCTCTTTTCAATATTGCTCTGGAATAGCTCAACCGCTTCTTTTTTCTTCTCTTCATCAATGTTCGTAACAAGGTATGAAGCATAGTAAATGACTGACTCTAAGTTCTTCTGAGGAATATCCAAGAGAAGCGCAAGCGGTGATGATGCACCTTTAAAGAACCAGACGTGTGCCAGAGGGCTCGCAAGCTGAATGTGTCCGATACGTTCGCGGCGTACACGTGAAAGTGTTACTTCAACACCGCATTTATCACAGATAATACCGCGATATCTGATTCTCTTATATTTACCACAATAACATTCCCAATCTTTCGTCGGACCGAAAATTCTTTCATCAAAAAGTCCGTCTTTTTCCGGTCGGAGGGTGCGGTAATTAATCGTTTCAGGCTTGGTCACCTCACCATATGACCACGATAAAATATCCTCTTTACTTGCTATAAGCACTTTTAAGGATTTAAAGTCTAAGATTGTTAGGTCTTTTAAGATTTTCTTTGCTTCGTTATTCATTTGTCGTTCCTCCTGCTTCCGCAGCTTCCAGGGATTCTGCCGGTTCCGCCTCAGTATCTGACTGTGCAGGTTCTTCGTTTTCAGCGACATTGACGACGCCATCTTCTGTTTCGACAACTTCTTCTGCTTCAAGTGTCTCGCGGAGTTCGTTTGCTTCTGCCTTGACTGCCTCTGATTCCGGCTTTTCTTCCGAAACATCATTATACACGGTTGCACCGACAGGCACAACGTTCAGGCCAAGTGACTGAAGTTCTTTAATCAATACTTTAAATGATTCAGGCACTTTCGGTGTCGGAATATCAGTCCCCTTCACAATTGCTTCAAAAGCTTTTGCACGTCCGACAACGTCATCAGCTTTAATCGTTAACATTTCCTGAAGAATATGTCGTGCTCGATGTGACTCTAAAGCCCAAACTTCCATCTCTCCGAGTCGCTGTCCACCCATCTGTGCTTTTCCGCCGAGTGGCTGTTGCGTGACGAGTGAGTATGGTCCTGTTGAACGTGCATGGGTTTTATCCTCGACCATGTGAATAAGCTTCATGATGTATTCGATACCGACGACGACCGGATTTTCGAATGCTTTTCCGGTCCGACCGTCATAAAGCGTTACTTTTCCATCTGTCGGAAGCCCAGCCTGGGTAAGTAAATCAACGATTCTGTCTTCTTCGATTCGCTCGAAAACAGGAGCGGCAATCTTCATACCCATACGTCGAGCTGCGTGTCCCAGATGCGCCTCAAGGATCTGGCCCAGGTTCATACGTGCCAGCACACTGTGCGGGGAGATGATGATATCAACCGGCGTACCGTCTTCCAGATACGGCATATCCGCAACCGGAAGAATTCGTGAAATGATACCTTTATTTCCGTGTCGTCCTGCCAACTTATCACCGACGACGACATGACGATACTGTGCAACCTCGACCAAGATCTTCTGGAGTGCGCCAGGTTCCAGCTCATCGCCTTTTTTACGATCAAGTATCTGAACACTGATGACTGTTCCGCGTTCGCCGTGCGGCATACGGAGTGAGGTATCACGAACTTCACGTGCCTGTTCTCCGAAGATTGCACGAAGCAGTCTTTCTTCAGCAGTCAGTTCGGTTTCACCTTTCGGAGCGATCTTACCGACGAGAATATCTCCCGGTCCCACCTCTGATCCGACAACAATAATCCCGTTTTCATCCAGATTCGCGAGATCTTCTTCGGAAACGTTCGGAATATCACGGGTCGTTTCTTCAGGTCCGAGCTTGGTCTCAACAACAGATGCTTCATGTCGTTCGATGTGAATACTTGAGAGAACGTCTTCTTTTACTAAACGCTCAGAAATCACGATCGCATCTTCGTAACCTAATCCGTCAAGCGATGCGAAGGCAATTAAGAGATTCTGTCCGAGAGCGAGTTCTCCTTGTTGAGAAGCTGGGCCGTCGATCAAAATATCGCCTTTTTTCACTTTCTGTCCTGCAGTAACAACAGCACGCTGAGTGTACGAGGTAGCATTGGAAGTTCTTTTGAACGCTTCAATTTCAAATGATGCTTTCTCACCGTTATCTCCTTCGAGCTTCACGACACTTCCGTCAACAAATGAGACAGTTCCGGCAAACGGAGCCTTAACGACACGACCCATGACCTCAGAAACTGCAGCTTCCATACCTGTTCCGATTGTCGGACTGTTCGGTTGAACCAAAGGAACTGCCTGGCACTGCATGTGCGTTCCCATAAGTGCGCGGTTTGCCTCGTCATGAGCGACGAACGGAATCAATGAAGCACTGGTACCGACGACCTGTCGCGGAACCACATCGACATAATCGACTTTTTCGCGGTCTACTTCGATGAACTCACCTTTATATCGAACAGGAATACGCTCATCCAGAATAGTTCCGTCTTCACCGATATTGATACCTGCATGGGTAACATATTTTGCTCGCTCATCATCTGCACCGAGATATTCATACTCATCGAGTACTTTTACCTTCAGATTCTTCCCGGTTCCTTCTTTTTGTACTTTTCGATACGGTGCTTCGAGGAATCCGTACTCATTCACACGTGCATAAAGTGCGAAGTAGGTTACCAGACCGATATTCGGTCCTTCAGGACTTCGGATAGGATCAATACGACCGTACTGGGAGCTGTTAATATCACGGATTGAGAAGGCTGCACGTTCTCGAGAGATACCGCCGGAACCCATAACCGTCAAACGGTTCAAATTATCAATTTCAGAAAGCGGGTTTGTCTGATCAAGAATGGTCGAGAGCTGTGAGGTGCGGAAGAACTCATTAATAGACGCCATTATCGGGCGTGCATTTATCAAATTCGTCACTGTGACCGGTTGATCAGGCTGCATAAGACTCATACGCTCTTTGACTGAACGCTCAAGTCTGAGTGCTCCGACACGAAACGCATTAGATGCGACCAATTCTCCTACACTTCTGACACGTCTGTTGGCGAGTGAATCAATATCATCAACTGAGCCTTTGCCGTTCTGGAGCATGATTAGGTAACTAATAGTTGCAACGATATCATCAACACTCAGGACACGCTCGTCAACAGGCTGGAAACCCTCAACTTCTTTTAATCTTTTGTTAACTTTATAACGACCGACGACGCCTAAATCGTAGCGTCTATTATTAAAGAAGAGATTATGGAAGTTCTCTCTGATTTTATCCAAAACAATCGGATCTCCCGGATACATTTTTTTGAAAATCTCGATAAGTGCTTCAGTTTCACTGCCTGTCTCGTCCTTAGCAAGCGTTGCTTCGATATAGCCTTCAGTATCATCACCGGCAACCGGCTCAAAACGTTCTTTAATCGTTTCATTTGCTGAGATACCAAGCGCACGCAGGAACGTTGTCGCGAGGAATTTTCGACGACGGTCGATCTTGACGGTAATCGTTCCGTATCTGGTCGTGGTAAACTCAAGCCATGAGCCATGAATTGGTCTGATTTCTGCTGAGTACAGTACCTTCCCGGTCGACGGATCATGTGTAGCCGTGAAGAAAACACCGGGACTGCGAACTAACTGGTTAACAACTGCCCGCTCGATACCGTTGACGATAAATGTACCACGTTCGGTCATCTGTGGGATGTCTCCCAGAAACACTTCAGCATCGTGTGTCGCATCTGTTTTTTTGTTCGTGAGGGTAACTTTTACATAGAGAGGAGCATCGAAGGTGAGGCCTTTGGCGAGAGCACTATCAGGGTCGTTCGTGACCTTACCGATTCGGTATTCTCCGAACGTAAGCGTCCAGTTCTTGCCGGTAAAGTCATCAATAGGTGAAATTTCTTTTAATACTTCTCCGATAGCTTCTTCCTGAAACCATGCATATGAGGCTTTTTGAACTGCCAAGAGATCAAGTGGAGGTAGAACAGAGTAGCTTTGTCCCCAATTGTGTCTGATAATTGTTGAGTTGTCTTTTTTTTGTGCTTGCTTGGCCATGAGAAAGTAGGTCTAGGCAGGAACTCCTTCTATAACAACAAAAAATGCCAAGGCTCTCTACCTTGCATTTCTTAATACTTACTTTGGAGTCCTTCATTTATAACAAATAGATAAAACCATGTCAATACCCAAATGCACATTCCTAACTCTGCATCAGAGACATGAGGAAGCCATATCCAAATGAGCATCGAGGAGGTGCCGAAGCTCTTGCAGGCATGGTATAATAGAACGATGACAGCAGCTGAGATATTACAACGCTACCTCACTTTTTTTGAAAGTCGCGGACATAAACGGATCGCGAATGCACCGCTCGTGCCGATTAATGACCCAACGACGCTTTTTACCTCTTCAGGAATGCAAGCTCTCCTTCCCTATCTGCTTGGCCAAGAAC
>CAZOHC010000013.1:0-27981 GCA_964579845.1 uncultured Gammaproteobacteria bacterium
TAAACCTTGACTATATGTAGATTCTGGCGCAGAAGAAGTTACGGAGACTAATTTCCTATAGTATTCTAGTAAGGTTGATAAGTCAGCTTCAATATCAGTTTTTGAGGCTTCATTATTAGATTCTGAATAAGTAAATTTAACCTCATTATCTTGAATATTTACTTTGTATGATTTAAACACATACGAATCACCGTATCGAGGTACATTTTTATCAAAATGAGCTGTGATAGTCTCAGAAGCATTCATGACATCAGCTGGCCATGTCTCGCCAAATTCCTTAGTTTCACTAATTCCATAAGCTAATATCAGCGTTTCCTCTTCCTTATAGTAGAGATATACAGGATAAAAACCATTACTTACAGCCATTTCTGGAGCTATAAATGCTATCCATGGGACACGTGCCGGAGCACCCATCCCAAAAGATACTCTTAGTTTTAGGTTTCCCCACTCTTTTGGATATGTCGAGGTTTTAAGATCTCGTTCCTGTGCTTGAAGAATAAATTGATTTAAATTGTTTAGCCAATTTTCCATTGTTGAGTAAATTATAGCACTTTTTACTAGATTTCTGATTTAACTGAAATATTTATACTCAAACCCCCATTTTTCTGAATAATCTCATGCATAAAACGATTGTCTGAATCTAACTTCTGGTTATCAATTAACTCTTTTATATTCCTTAATATTTCTAAAGGGGGAACATTTCTCCTGACTGAAGGATGCCTCATAGCAGCTTTAAATAAAACTTTATCTGCCAGGTGCATATACGTGCTATATGTAGTCCGGATATCTTTATGTCCTACAAGCGATGCTACTTCCGTAATTGGTACTCCGGCTTCAATAAGATGAGTTATGTAAGAATGCCTAAAGTTATGGGGAAAAACACGCTTAACTATGCCTGCTTTCAGTGCTCTTTTTTTGAGATCACAACTATAATCTTGAGCATTTATCCTTTTTTCATTAGCATTTCGAAATACAAGATCATCAATATTTTTATTCTCGATCAACTTAGCTAAGTTACTCTTGAGAGGTTCGGTAAAATACACGCTACGATTTTCATTAGTTTTAGTTTCGATAAATGTAGCTCTACCTGCGCTTAGATCAAGCCTTTTTATCCTTAAATTCGTAGCTTCAGAAAACCTACAACCCGTATAGGCTAAAAACATGGATAGAGTTCTATTTCTTAAATCCAGAAAAGAGGTGTCTTTGCCTCTATATAAACCATACTCCAAGGATGTATTTAATAATCTCTCAATTTCGTCGAGGGTAAATACTATAATGTCTGGCTTAGACTTTTTAAACGATTTAAATCCATCGAGGAAATTTGAAGGTAGTCCACGGTCATTACAATAATCTCTAACTTGTCTTAATACGAAATAATAGGTATTGAGTGTATTGTTCTTTAATCCTCTGACTTTAAGCTCCATAAAGAATAACTCGATATTCTCCTTATTTAGCTCTTTTTCAGTAAACCAGTTATTGATTATCTTGATTCTAATACGACAATGTCTGACTGATTCTTCTGCAAGTCCTTGTTTGACCGTGATGAAAGATATGAAATCCTTTTCGTTTATTTGCATACTCCCTTTCAGGAGTAGCTTGTGGAAGATTAATTACTATTATGAAGTAAGGACAATATAACAAGAAAAGTCCGTTAAATCAAGCAAATATCTAGTTTACGCTACTCCAATTGTTGGAGACATAAAAAAAGCACCTATTAAGGTGCTTACTAGACAAAAAGAATTCTAAAATTCTTAATTTCTCTGTCTGAGGAATGCCGGAATGTCCCACTCATCTTCTTCTTTTTCTTCTTTTTTCTGTTCTGCGTTCGAGTTGCTCGGTGTAGCGGACTGTTCAGGCTGTGTATTCTGGGACTCAGATGAACCGAAGAAGTTCTGCGGTGGACGTTCCTGCTGATAAGACGGCTCTTCTCTCACCGGTCGGTGAGCGACGAGATCCTGAAGTTGCTGACGACTTGAGTCGAATCCGGTTGCAACGACAGTGATACGCAGCTGATCATGCATCGACTCATCGATTGACGCACCGAAGATAATATTTGCATCCGGATCAACAGCTGAGTGGATCAGCTTGGCTGCTTCATCAACTTCTGTCATCGTCAGATCATTGCCTCCAACGATATTAAAGAGAACTCCACGTGCACCCTCGATAGAAAGTTCCAAAAGCGGTGAGGCGATAGCTGAGCGTGCTGCAGCTTGCGCTCTATTTTCACCGATTCCGGTACCAATACCCATCAATGCTGAACCTGCATTCGACATAATCGCACGGACATCAGCAAAGTCAACATTAATAAGACCGGGCATGGTAATTATCTCTGAGATACCCTGTACACCTTGTGAGAGTACTGAATCAGCGACCTTAAACGCTTCCAGAAGTGATAATTTTCGATCGATGACATCGATAATCCGTTGATTCGGAATCGTAATCAGCGTATCGACTTTATCTTTCAACTCTTCAATAGCTTCTTCAGCTGTTACCATCCGTCGGGTTCCTTCAAAAGAGAACGGTTTCGTCACAACAGCGACAGTAAGTGCACCAACTTCTTTCGCAAGCTGTGCAACAACAGGCGTCGCGCCTGAACCGGTTCCGCCTCCCATACCGGCTGTGAGGAATACCATATCAGATCCGTCTAGCATGTCTTTAATTTTCTCAGCCGACTCTTCAGCTGCCTGCTTTCCGGTGTCCGGGTCGCCTCCTGAACCTAATCCTTTCGTAAATATCTCACCGATCTGAAGCTTGGTTGTCGCCTGATTGCGAAGAAGTGCCTGCGCGTCTGTATTGATCGCGACGAAATCAGCACCCTGAATATTGTTTGAGGAGATCATTGAGGTAATGGCATTTCCGCCTCCTCCACCTATCCCGATGACACGGATTTTAGCGAAATTTGTAGCCTGAGGCCTTATGAGCATAGTTGGATAAATCCTAACAGATAGCCTTTTGAATTGCAACCGGAAATATCAACATCAGGTTTGACGACAGACTATCGTAGGTTTAGGTTGCCAAGTAGAAAAACCATTACTTGTTATATCTGCTATCTGTTATCTGTAGTCTGTTATCTGTCTTACTTACGGGATAAATGACTTAATGATATCGAGGATTTTCTTCATTGTCTTTCCTGATCCTCCCGGAACTTTCGGCATGTTCAGACCGAACGTCGACGACTTTTCAGATGAGCCGGTGGCGGCACCGTACCGTGCAAGCCCGATAACAGTTGCATACGACGGACTCTGAATCTCATCAATCAAGCCTTTCATCTCATTCGGCATCCCGACACGAACAGGCATCGCGAGCATTCTCCTGGCGGAATCTTTCACCCCGACTGTTAGCGACCCTCCGCCCGTTACAACGAGACCTGCAGGTGTCTGTCCGCCAAAACCGCTCTTTTTTATTTCCAGACCTATCATGGTGAATATCTCATTTAATCTCGGTCGAATGATTCCGTCGACCAATGTTTTTTGTGACACTTTTCGCAGCTCCTCAGGAAGATTGAGGTGTGAGAGATCAAGTTCATCAGCTGACTTGGAATCTTTTTTCTTTCCTTCTTCGTGCGACTCAGGTTTTATAATCCGTTTACCTTCATTCTGCGAGAGGAAGAGCTTAATCTTCTCAGCACTCTCTAGCGAGATACGAAGCCCGATTGCAAGGTCATTGGTAATATGACGCGCGCCGATTGCGAGTACCGAGGAATACGAGACTGACCCTTCTGTATAAATAGATATATCAGTCGTTCCCGCGCCGATATCAACGAGAATAACCCCCAGTTCTTTTTCCGTTTCAGAAAGAACCGACAGCGAGCTTGCATACCCGTTAAAGACAAAGCTATCCACATCAACGCCAACGGTCGAGAAAGCTTTATCCAAGTTGCGAACAGCGATAGCGTTCGCGGTGATTATGTGGGTTTCGACTTCCAGTCGGACTCCAGTCATGCCGATCGGGTCTTTGATGCCTTCCTGTCCGTCGACAATATAATTCTTCGGAAGTACATGGATGATCTCACGTGTTGACGGTAATGAAACAGCTTTCGCAGCGTCAATCACCCGATCCAGATCTCCTGATGTGATCTCTCCTTGGGGGTTTGAGGCGGCGACTACACCGCGTGAGTTAATGCTCTCGATCTGATTACCGCCGATAGACGCAACAACATGGGAGACAGAATAGCCTGCCATACGCTCAGCTGCTTCGACCGAGGCATTAATAGCAGCAACTGCCTCTTCAATATCAACAACCTGGCCTTTTCTGATGCCGGCTGACTTCACCTCTGAGACGCCAAGCACATTCACAAACTCGTCAACTTTTGCGATCACCGTGACAATTTTGTAGGTGCCTACATCAATACCGACAACTATTTTTCCTTCATTCATAGTGAGCTAATATTTGCAGAGAATAATGCTTCCATATTCAGTCTACCGCTTTTTTTAAAGAAAAAGCAGTCGTACCAGTGTCATACAAATCACACGATATTCTCTTAATATGTTACAACAGGTTTATCAAATCGAAGATCCAGCTTACGAAAGTCTCTTCCTTCCATTGTAAGGCGAGGGAGGATAACTTGTAAAGAGGAGATTTGTTCACCAATATCCTTCTTTTTCGTTACTATTACCTGCTGTTTGGTCTCAAGGGTAATAATATAATCAGCGTGAGCAGCTTCAATTGACGTATACATAATAGCATGTTTTTTCAGCAATGTTTTCAGTTCGGCATCACCTGAAGTGTTGAGAGAAATTCTTTCCCCTAACGCGACCGGAAGCGGACTGACGACAGTTGAACCATTCATGACGAGGAAAATAGATATTAGGCCAAGCGTCATGACCATAACGCTGAGTGAGATACCGAGGAAAACCCACAGATTTTTACGGCTTTTTCGTTTCTTACTGGGTTTTCGAAGAAAGCTTTTCGGCGTAACTGAGTACAACTGAGACGATCTTTTCCGTTGCATCTGGTTTAATAACAGTCGCATACTCCGGCTTCATCCGGAATGTATCAACCTCATCAATCATCCTTTCTATCTCAGTATACATGGTTTGAGCATTTACGTCTGCCTGTTTTTTCACACGGCCGAGTCCAACCTGCTCCAGAAATCGAGCGTTATCAAGCTGCTCATTCTTCTGACCATGTGGGAGTGGAATTAACAGTGCCGGTTTCTGATAGTACAAAAGTTCCATAATAGTACTGATCCCGGATCGTGAGACAATCAGTGTCGCCTGTTTCATCGCAGACGCCATCTCCTCAGGCTTCATAAAACGCATCGGAAGGTACCGTTTCTTTACAGTATCAGAAAGCGCTGTTTTCTTTTTTACCAAACGCTCATAATCCTGAAACTCTCTCGCATCACCCGTCTGATGGATGATCTGATACTGTGCTGTGAGCTTTTCGAGAGATTCTTCGATGAGTACATTAAGTGCATGTGACCCCAAACTCCCTCCGGTCACAAAAATAATCGGTAGGTTTTCACTAAAGAATGGCTTGATCTCTCTGTTTTCGAGTAATTCTTTACGAAGCGGATTACCTGTTATGACTGTTTTCCCTTTCGGAAAGTATCGTGCTGATGTCGGAAACGTCAGGCAGATCGTAGCGGCAAATTTCCCTGCTATTTTATTTGCTAGTCCTGCCTTCATTGTCTGCTCATGTATGACAACAGGAATATTCAGGAGAAACCCTGCAACAGTTACCGGAAGCGTAACATACCCTCCGAACGAGACGATAACATCCGGTCTTTCTTTTCGAACTAAAGTGAATGCCTGAAGAATTCCGAGCGGAATTTTCAAAAGTGACAGGAACGAGCGAATTGACACTGTTCTTTGTAATCTTCCGGCTGTGATTGTCCCGAACGGGATAGCGAGCTCTTTAACAGTTCTATACTCAAGTGACAGGGCTGTATCCCCCTCAAAGGCATATTTTCTCCCGATAAAGAAAATATCCGCATGCTTCAGCGCTTTCATGACTGCTAATGCAGGCGAGAAATGTCCTCCTCCTGCTGCTGTTATAAGAATTTTCATATTATTTTATCTGAACAGATTTTGATATATTGAGCAGAATTCCGATCGCGCACAGATTAATGATTAAGGCTGAGCCACCATACGAGATAAAAGGAAGCGGCACACCCGTTAAAGGTACAAGCATGGACATTGTACTTAAATTCAGCGCGGTCTGAAAACCCAGGAAGCCGGTGATTCCCCCTGCCAGCAGTTTCCCAAACGGATCTTTGGTATGTTTGGCGATATGAAATCCGCGCCAGATAATAATGCCATAGAGCGTAATGAGAAAAATTGCCCCGATCAATCCGAACTCTTCAGCAATAATCGCAAATATTGAATCAGTCACGTTTTCCGGAAGATACGAATATTTCTGTAAACTATTTCCTGCTCCCACACCGACAACACCACCTGAACCGAGTGCTATTAATATCTGCTTTACATGGTATGAAACACCGTCAAGGTTCTCTCCCATGTTCAGAAATGAGACTAGCCGTGCCATACGGTACGGTGCGAGCATAATTAAAGCTCCGCCAGCTGCGATAATCGCCGGTATTAACACAAAAAAATGTCTCATTGACGCTCCGGAGAGAAAGTACAGTAAGACAGCCTCAAACAAAATAATCGATGCAGTTCCCATATCCGGCTGCAGCATAACCAGAAGCAGCACGATACCGATAAGTAAACAGAATGCGATAAATCTCCCCTGCTCTTTATTTGAAAACCAAGCAGCCAGGTAGATAGCCAAACTCAGTTTAACGAATTCCGCAGGCTGTAGTGTCGTAAACCCGAGATTAATCCATCGCTTTGCTCCCAACACTTCAATCCCGATTCCGGGGATGAAAACCAGAAGCAGCAGGGTAATCGCGGCAACCAGTATCGGAATTGCCAATGCATAGAGGCTTTTATAAGGAAATCGGGAGGCAACAAACATGACCACTAAACCGATAGCAGCCCATACTGACTGTTCTTTGATATAGTAGTATTTATCTTCAAAATCCCGAAACGCGATGTAAGACGAGGCATTGTAGATCATAAAAAGTCCGAAGAGTGTCAGAATAATGATCGTTATCAATAACGGGAGGTCAAACTTTTTCATGGCTATCTGCTATCTTATTGTACAGGAAAAAAAGAAGAGAACACAGCGAGCGTTAGGTAAGGAAGGCGATATACACACCGATGATCGCGAAGACGATACCGACTAACCAGGCACGCATCACGATTTTCGGTTCTTCCCATCCGCGTTTTTGGAGGTAGAGATGAAAAGGTGCTGCAGGAAAAAGTTTCTTACCATAATATTTTTTCCAGATAATCTGCAGGAGCGAGGTCATGATCTCAATTAAGAACACACCGCCGATGACTGCTAGTGAGAATGTTTTTCCTGAGAGCAGTCCGATAACCGCGAGGACAGCACCGAGTGATAATGCACCGACGTCTCCGAGCCAGATTCTCGCTTTATATATATTAAAGTAGAGAAATGCGAGAATCGTACCGATTAAAATAGCGATAAAAATCCCGAGTGTTCCTTCGATTTGCTGGCTCGCAATCGTTAAAAACGCCATCAAACAGATAAGTAAGAGTCCTGACGCCAATCCATCCAGTCCGTCTGCGATGTTTACTGCATTCACGAAAGAAACAATAATAAATGCCGCAAACGGTATAAAGAGCATGCCGATCGGGATGAGATTAAATCCCGGGATGAAGATAAAATTATAACCGAGTTGGAAGTAAAAAACTGAAGCGATAATCAGAGCCAATATCCACTGAATAATAAATTTATGGCGCAAGCGCAGTCCGAAAAATGTTGCTTTCCGATAGTCAACCATCTTTTTCAGATCATCATAAAAGCCAAGAACACCGAAGCTGATAAAAGAAAAAAAGATAACAAAAAGCTCCCACGGTTTTACATTCGCATCCAGGATTCCGTACGCCCAAAGTGTCAGTATCGTCACAACACCGATGATGAGGATTCCACCACCAATCGGTGTACCGACTTTCCACTCATGAAACTTATCGAAGACAGGAGTACGCTCATTAAATGGGTCACGGGTAATCTGTTTTACCCGTCTCATTTTTATCTTATAGAGAAAATCTATAAACGGAATGAGGAGAATCATTGTTATAAAAAATGATAAAATTGTCAGTCCCAGAAGCTGTGCCATATGCCTATTATACTCTTTCAATAGGTATTCTACAAACGTAACAGTACTGAGGTATGTGTGGAGCAGTACTACTTTATCCGATTATTTCACTGTCACACTTTTTGCGAGATTTCTCGGTTTATCAGGATCGAGTTTTTTTACCGTGGCGATATAGTACGCAAGCAACTGAATCGGAATAATCTGAGCAATAAACGTTGCTTGAGCGATATCCGTCACAGGAAGCCAGAC
Organism: uncultured Gammaproteobacteria bacterium; assembly: GCA_964579845.1. Lineage (GTDB taxonomy): Bacteria > Patescibacteriota > Microgenomatia > Levybacterales > UBA12049 > CAZOHC01. Next base: position 8,378 of record CAZOHC010000013.1, read on the forward strand.
ATCAAAAATATCTGAATTTTTCGGACTTATTCCGATAATCATCGCACCTCGTGATTTCACTTCCATTGCGTTTGAGAGAATCGCATCATGGGTATCGTCAAGCGGCGCAAACACGATAACAGGTGTCCCTTTACTGATTAACGCCATAGTTCCGTGTTTCAGTTCTCCGCCGGCAAAACCTTCAGTATGAATGTAGGTCATCTCTTTGATCTTCAGTGCCGCTTCAAGCGCTGACGGGTACGAAAGCCCTCTGCCCAGGATAAACATATGATTCGCATCAGCAAGTCTGATCGCAAGTTTTCTGATCACTGCTATCTGATCATCAGCAAGGAGCCGCTCAACTTCATCTGCGGCACGTAGAAGTAGTTTCTTTCCTATTTCGATCTCACTTTTTATCGCATATGATACTAAAAACAGGATTGAAATCTGCGCTATATACGCTTTCGTCGAGGCAACCGCCTGTTCAGGTCCAGCTCCAAGAAGCACTTTATAATCCGCCATTCGGAATAACGTTGAACCCAGATTATTAACAAGTGCTGCGATCTTACTGTTTTTCTCACGTGCACGCTGGAGCGGTTCTATAACATCGATCGTCTCACCTGACTGCGATACTGCGATAATAAAACTTTTATCGGTTAAAAAGTCTTCAAGATAATTAAATTCAGATGCGACTGCAGCGTTGACATGTTTCTTCGCATTGATGGAGAAGAGATACGTTCCGGCGATACACGCATAAAACGCAGTTCCGGCTGCGATAAAAAATGTCCCATACGCTGAGGAGATCATTGAAGCTAGTTGTTCTATCTGTTCGTCATAATTTTTTGCGATATTTCGAATCACGGTCGGCTGTTCATGTATCTCTTTAATCATAAAATGCGGATACTTCCCCATATCCGCTGCTTCAACATTCCAATCAACCGTATCAATATTCAACTCACGCTTTTCACCATCTTCGAGTCCCACAATCTTTAGCTCACTTCCTAAAACCGCCATCTCTTTGTCTTTCAGAAAAACGACGTTTCTGGTATGGGTGATAATACCTGAGATATCAGAGGAAACATACAGACCGTCCTCACCAATACCGACTACCATTGGAGAACCGGTTTTCGCAGCGACGATCTCAGATGACGGAGCATAAGCGACGACAACCGCATTCATCCCTTGTAATCGGTTAAATGATTCACGGACACTCCGGGCAAATCCCTCTCCCCTGTCAGCTACATTCATCGATTTCAGATGTTCTTCGATAAGATGAGCGAGAACTTCGGAGTCAGTTTCTGAGACAAACGTATGCCCCAGATCTGTAAGCTCTTGTTTTAATGCTGCAAAGTTTTCAATAATGCCGTTATGAACGACAGCAATTTCCTGCTGACAATCCAGGTGCGGATGGGCATTTATATCTGTCACTCCTCCGTGTGTCGCCCACCTCGTGTGACCGATTCCGAGCGAACTTTCAGGCAGTGTCACAACTGCACTACCGATCTTCCCGGTATGTTTATCAACCAGAAGCTTATGTTCTTGTTTAACAGCTACACCCCAAGAATCATACCCGCGATACTCAAGAAGCTTCAGCCCCTGTAAGACTGTTTCTGCTGTGTTTGTCTTTGTACCGACATAGCCAAATATTCCGCACATAGTTATTATTTTTTTATAAACGGTACGATGTCTGAGAGTGTTGTAACCGTCAGATCAGGAGTAAATCCTGCAATCGCATTCACTGCTTCAGCATACGCACCTCGTTGTATCCAGATGACTGTAATATCCGGGTCTGACTCTTTGATCCCTTGTAACACTTCCAATTTATCATCAACAAAATAGAGCTTTTTACCCTGATATTTCTCAAGAACAGATGCTAATGCCTCGAGTTTTTTCGAGAACACATGCAAATGATTATCATGAAAGTGATCTTTAATTTTCGTCGTCAGTAATTTCCTGAGCTGATGATCTTTTTCTCCTTCTGAGAATATACCTACCGTTGCCGACGATGCGACCTCAGTCAAAACGGACACTACCTCATCGTAGATGATGAACTGCGTCAGGTTTGACTGTTTGTACCGACCCGTATCAAAAAGCGTGTAATCAATGTCGAAAAGCACGACTTTATTTTCCATCTTATTTAATTATTTCATCATCTCCATGAAGACCAAATACTGATTCCAATGGGTAGACTAATGTCCTTTGACCGATAACAGTACCCGGATTAATGACAGCATTTGCACCAACACGAGAATTGTCTCCGATAATCGCTCCGAATTTTGTCATTCCGGTGTCAATTTTGTTCTCACCGATTTTAAGATGAATTGTTTTTCGATCAACCCGCTTATTCACCACGAGTGCCCCTGCACCGATACGCACCTGATTTCCGAGGATACTTTCACCAATATAATTAAAATGTGCTGACTTGCAGGTATTGAGCAATATTGCATTCTTTACCTCGCAGCCGGTACCGATAACGACGTTATCATCTAAAATAACATGCCCATGAATGTATGCATTAAATCCTATTGATGCTTTTTCACCGATAATCGTAGGGCCGATTATTCTTGCTGTATTGTCAACAGTCGCAGACGGAGCAATGTATACATTTTCTGCATAGTTCCCTTTTAGTCTCCCTGATGCAAAAAGAGCTTCTGTGTAACTCGGGATCTTTTTTATCACATCCCAAACAAGCTCTTCGTTATCAAAAATATCAGCATATGTAAATTTCCCAAGATCAAAATACTTTTCTGGTAGGAACTGATTATCATCCATAGTTATTCCATCATCATTTTTTCTGCCGCAATTAACTCCTCAGGGGTATTTACACCTCGCCATTTTCTCCTTCCGCCGCGAACAGTCTCGACTTTTTCACCCTCTGCTATCGCCATATCGATTAAACTGGTTAAATAGTATTCTCCTGTTACCGGACTTTTTTCAACCTGAGGAAGATATTTTTTCAAGAATGCGACGGAAAAAACAAAACAACCTGGATTTATCTCTTTAATTAACCGCTCTTCATCCGTCGCATCTTTTTCCTCAACGATTGCCAACAACCCGCCATCACTATCACGAACAATCCTACCTAAACCTGTCGGATCTTCTTGTTCTATCGTCAGGAACGTGAATGCAGCATCGGATGCGCTGTGTGACTCGAGTAAATCCGCGATCAATGCACGATTCTCCCGGGTATAAAGCACCGCATCGTCACCATACACGATAACAACATCCGTCACGTGATCCGGTAATACTTCAAGCGCTGATGCAGCCGCATGACCGGTTCCTAGCTGTTCAGTTTGCTCAGCAAACAAAACATCTTTTCCGGACAACGCCTCTATAACAGACTCTTTCGCATGACCGACGACAACTACAACAGATGCTATTCCCACACTGTTCATAAATTCAACAATATGAAGAATAATCGGTTTATTGACCAATGAGAGTGTTACTTTATTCGACTCGGCCAGGTTCATACGTTTCCCACGGCCGGCCGCCAAGATGATTGCGCCGATTTCATGTTTGTTCGTTTGCATATAAACTATTACTTAGCAAATTTCAGATTCGCCATTAAATCTCCTCACGTATTCGTTTGATATCAGCACCGAGGCTTGATAATCGTTCTTCAAATTTCTCATAACCACGATCTACCAGATGGATACCGTGGATGATCGTCTCTCCTTCTGCTGCTAACGCAGCAATTACTAATGATGCACCTGCTCGTAAGTCTGTCATCGTAACCACTGCATTATGCAGTAAACGAGGTCCGAAAATCTTAATAGCATGATGGGCACGCGACGAACCTGAGTTCTTTATATCAAAGTTATAAACATGATCAGGGTTATCTACGTGTAAATCAGTGTATGGCTTAATCTTTGCACCCATTTTTCTGAGTTCACGGACATAGCCGAAACGGTTTTCAAACACCGTCTCATGGATAACAGATTCTCCTTCTGCCTGGGTCATAAGCATAGCCCACGGAGCTTGCCAGTCAGTCATAAACCCAGGATAGGGGCTGGTTTCAACATCAACAGCCCGAAGCGGTCCGGTGTAGTAAAACCGTATACCGTCATTTCGTTCCTCAATGCCGCCACCTGCTTCATCAAGTTTTTCGAGAAACTCGCTCAAATCATCCCGTTTTGCTCCTTGAATAAGGATATCACCTTTCGTGACGATTGCAGCGATAGCGAATGTAACGATCTCGTTTCTGTCAGGCTTTATGGTTACTTCTGCGCCATGAAGCTTTGAAACACCTTCAATCTCAATAACTCGGTGTTCTGTCCGCTTTATCTTGGCGCCCATTGCATTTAATAAAGCAATAAGCTCATCGATCTCAGGTTCTTCGGCAGCGTTGAGAAGCACTGTTTTTCCCTCAGCCATAGCAGCTGCAATCAAAAGCGTTTCTGTTCCTGTATGCGTATTCTTGTCAAAGCGATAGGTCACGCCCTGAAGCTTATCAGCGCCTGCATGGAAGTAGCCGTCTCTGCTGGAATACGTAATTGCAGCGCCCATCTCTTCAATTCCCCGAACTGTCCTGTCAATCGGTCGCGCACCAATTCTGCAGCCACCGGGATTCGGGATCGTTGCTTCTTTATTCCGAATAAGTAATGGCGCCAGAAACATAGAGGAAGTTCTGATATGTGAAGCCTGGTCAAGCGTTATCTTCGACTTCGTAATCGTTTCCATCCGTACTCTGAGCGTATGACCTTCGATGACAGCACTCCCGCCGAGCTCTTTGATAATCTCAGCCATCACTGCAACATCTGAGATGACCGGGACATTATGAATAATAATTTCCTCATCTGTGAGGCAGGCAGCGACCATCATTTTCAAGACGACATTTTTCGCCCCGGAAACAGAGATCGTTCCCTGTAAAGTGTTTCCCCCTTTTATGCTATATTTCTCCATAAATAATTAGTAATTAAAATTCCCTTTCAAAGGATCCAACAAGTCTTGTTGATTTCTTTCAAATGCAGCTCGTGTCGCTTTCTTCCAGAGATCGCTTTTTTCTGACGGTGTAAGATGAAACACAACTGATAATGGAATCGCATGTTTCTTCTCAAGCATATTCGTTGTAAATGGATGTAAAAATGGCTCAGCATTCACTTCAATCACTTCATTTTCTTTCGTTAGTATACGAAGTGTAAAAATATGAGAGACGAAATAGTCGTTTTCTTTCTCGTAATAAAGATGCTGTGCTAATCCATCACCAAGTGTCCCGGCAGCACCGAGAAAATACTCCAGTCCACCCAAACCTTCATCTATCGTAAATCTCACGAGTTGATTGATACTGACGCCTGTTTCAGCTGTCACGAACGCTTGTTGTTTTTCCCCTTCTCCCGAGCTGATTTTCCCACGCATACTCAGAATAGCAAATTTACGACAATTATTCTTTATAACCAAGCCTGCTATTTTCTCAATTCCGGGTTCAGGAATATATCCGTTACCGAGAATAAAAAAAGGAAGATCAGCTTCCCTGGCAGCAGTTATACTTTTGACCAGTCCTTCAGCACTCGACACTTCCTGATACAGCTCCGCTTCATAATCCACTTGATTCACGGAAATCTGTTCGTTTTGTGCTACTTGCTCACTCCCGAGGAGTCTTAACAACTTCGCTTTTTTGTCCTCGATATTCGTCATTATGATCTGTTACGCGTAACCCTTCAGAAATCTTATACACATCACCGGCACCCATTGTGACGATCACAGTTTCAGAAGTAAACCCGTTTTGGTCGATATATTCTACCACATCTTCATTTTTTTCCAGGAGAAACGTGTCATGGTGCTGTTCTCTGAGTAATGAAGCCAGCGACTCAGATGAGACACTCTCATCAGGCGCCTCACGTGATGAAGCAAAGATCGGCAGCAGAATAACTGTATCAGCATGCGTCAGTGATGAGGCAAATTCGGTCAGCAATTCTTTCGTTCGGGAATAAGTATGAGGTTGGAAAATACACAAAATATTTTTTTCCGGGTAGAGATTTTTCAATGCCTGCAGTGTGCTCGTAATCTCAGTCGGATGATGCGCGTAATCATCATATAAAATTGCACCGGATTCCAGTTTCCCTTTATACTCTAATCGACGTTTGGTCCCGGTAAAAAACTGCAGTGCTTGTTTTGCCTCACCAACTGAGATCCCCGATGCTTTCGCAGCCAATAACGCAGCAACAGCATTCAGGCCGTTATGCTGACCTGGTACGAAAAGCGTAACTGTCCCGATTTTATTCTCATGACTTTGCACTTCAAATGACATCTTTCCGTCTGTAAAACGGAAATCCGTCAAAACATAGTCATTTTCAGGTGATATGCCATAGGTTACCGTATTCCCTGCATACTGCTTCATAAATGCTTTTGCCTCATTCCCGTCACCACAAAGAATAACCAAACCGTTCTCAGGAAGTCTATTCGCAAACGTTATAAATGCATTCGTCACATCAGTAACAGTCGGGTAGATGTCAGGATGGTCATGCTCAATATTTGTGATTACGATTAAGGCTGGATTCTGGTGAAAAAACTGAGGTGTTTTATCATAGGTCGGCTCCGTCGCATACTCATCTGCTTCTGCGATAAAGTAGGCACCCTCCCCGAAATGACCGGGCATACCTGAAAGAGACGGAATCTCACTGGTTCCGATAAGATACGATGGATCTTGCTGAAGCTTCATGAAAATCGTCGCGAGCATTGCTGCTGTTGTGGTTTTCCCATGACTTCCAGCAATCGCAATTCCTTTATACGATGTACCAAGCATCGCACCGTTCATATAGGATCCAACAGCTTCACCTTTCGTCAGTACCGGAATATCTCGCTCCTTGGCGGCTATAACTTCCGGGTTGTCATACCCTCCGTGCGCGCCGGTCGTAATCACCAGGTCAACATTCCCGACATGTTCCGGCGAAAACCCCGGAAAAGGTTGTATGCCTGCTCGCTCTAATGGTACATCCGTAATAAACGTCTCCGAGACATCAGATCCTGTCACCATGATGCCTGCCTCCTTTGCGATAATCGCCAAAGGCGTCATCCCGACCCCTTTTATCCCGACAAAATGAATACTCTTAGGTTTATTCATGATTTGGTATTAGTATATAAAGTTTATAAGGTTAGTAAAGTTATAATGGAGTATTGAGAAATTAAGAACCTAATACTTTATAAACTTTATTAACTTTAAATACCTTACAAACTAGTTACCCTTTCCCTCCAGCGCTTCTTTCACAGCTTCATGTTCATTCCAGGGTGTTTCTCCATGTCCGAAGTTCATACTCCGCTCATGACCTTTACCGGTGATGACGATCAGATCCCCGTGTCTTGCCTGTCGAATTGCGTGCTTGATTGCTTCAGCCCGGTCGTCGATCTTTTCAAGTGTTGCCTGGTTTTTTATCCCCGATGCTATTTCATTACTGATTTTCTCGACGGATTCTGAACGCGGGTCCTCAGCAGTAAGGATAATAACATCAGCGAATTCGCTCGAAGCTTCTCCCATTGCTTTACGTTTCGTACTATCCCGCTCACCGGCACTGCCGAAGACATGGATAATTCGTCCTTTCGGCTTGAGATCAGACTTTACTGTCTTGAGCAGCTGACTGATACTGTTGGGTGTATGGGCAAAATCAATCATGACAGTAAAGTCACCCTCATGTACGATCTCTGTCCGCCCGACAGGTGGGGTAAATGTCCTGAGTGCGTTCTGAATTACCCTACCTTCTATCCCGAGTACCTCTGCTGCCGCAACTGATGCGAGTGTATTGTACTGATTAAACTCACCGATTAAGTTCGTACGATAGGAGTGCGTTTTCAGCGTAACATCGGCCTTATTGTGCAACGCATACGTTATGATTCTGCCACCGTAATGCTTATTCTTCAATAACTTCGTTACTTTTTTATACGATTCGTCATCCGCATTGATCACGATGTTTTCAGAATGGAGCAGGAGCTTAGTTTTCGCAGCTACATAGTTATCGTATGTTTTATGATAGTCAAGGTGTTCGTTCGTAATATTCGTCAGGATACCGATATGAAACGGTATACCGTGCACCCGGTATTGATCCAAGGCATGGGACGTAACTTCCAGAATAATATGTGTGGCTCCGTCTTTTACGGCCTTTTTTACATATGACTGCATAGCAAGCGGACCCGGGGTGGTCACATGAAATCCCGTATCAAGTGTTTTTTTACCGATGACAGCAGAAATCGTCGATATCAGTGCGGTGTTATATCCTGCCTCAGTAAGAATGTTATACAGCAAGTTACTGGTCGTTGTTTTTCCGTCCGTACCCGTCACCCCGATAAAGGTAACTCCCTCGACGGAGACGTTAAACCATATTTTACCCGTAATACTTTGCCCCAAGTGGTAGATATTTTTAATCCTGCGAAGCATTCCCACTATTATATAGCATAAAGCATTATGTAGTAAGTGGAGAGGAAGGACAACGTAAAAAACTAAAAAAAGCTTTTAGGCGTAAACTATCAACTTCCTTAATACAATATACCTGCTACTGTATACTTCATTTATCGCTCTATCTGCTGGATGAATGCGAGGATATTGTGGTAGTGTTCGTAGATCAGGTATGCACTCAGCAGGAGAAGCCCGGGAAAAACAAATGACTTTTCTACCACGCCTGAGGTTTTCAAACGCATAAATTTAAAAGGCGGAAAACCGAATTTAATCGGTATAGGGAATAACCATGGTACGCCTTCTGTCGTAAACGTATCCATGATCAGATGTGATACGAACCCTATCATAAACGCCCACCAGACAACCTCCATATCGACCAGGAGAAATGAGCTCATCGCCTGCAAAATAATTTTTGCGACAAAGCCGAAGAGGAAGATACCGATCAGTGAATGAGAAATGTATCGATGACCACCAAGAAAGGGTTTGACGAGGCGTCCGATGAGATTACCGCCTCTCATTCGATTCCAGAGAGCAGCAGTCGGCTGGTCGATATCAGGAGCGAGCCCGCCTATCATATTTGCGCTGAACGCGACAAGCGCCGTGGCAAGTGTCATCGTCGGCATAGGCTGCGTCGCGACGACAAATGTCAACGCTGTAAAGGCAGCCAAATCATGTGTCCTTCCGGTCATAGAAATAGTATAAAGTATAATCTGGTAAGGAGAAAGGAGGAGTCTGCTATATGATTAAGATACGTAACCAAACAAAAAAAACTATACTTTCAGACAATGCATTTGAAGCCAGGACTATGCTTGAGAGATCGTTGGGTCTCTTAGATCACACGAAGCCAAGCACGCTCATTCTGGAGACTCGATTCGGTGTTCATACATTTGCTTTGAAGGAAGCGATTGATATCATAATTCTTGATAGAAACGATACTGTTGTGTCTCTAAAGCATTCACTACGTCCGAATCGAATTTTTCTGTGGAACCCTTTTTTTGCACGCGTCATTGAACTCCCCTCAGGAACTATTAAACGATCTAACACAGAAATAGGTGATAGATTAACCCTCATTCCAAATTCCTAATTCTCAATTCTCAATTCTCAATTCTCAATTCTCAATTCTCATAAGCAACGCTACTCTCACTTGCTACTTTATAGGTGATACTTTATACTGTTTTACGTTATGAAACCCGAAATTGTATTTGATGATTTTGCAAAAATCGATCTCAGGATCGGTAAAGTTACAGATTGTACGGAAAAAGAAGGTTCTGAGAAGCTTCTGAGACTTTCTGTTGATTTCGGAGATGAGGGTCAGCGCACGATTCTCTCCGGTATAAAGCAGTGGTACACGCCTGAGGAACTTATCGGTAAGCTATTTCTCTTCGTCATAAATCTTGAGCCACGTAAAATGATGGGAGAGTTCTCAGAAGGGATGATTCTGGCCGCTGAAGGAGAAAAGCCAGTCCCGCTTGTCCCGCAAGAAGAAGTGCAACCCGGTGCCACGATTCGGTAACTTCTGAAATCTGAAAAGGTTCTCCTATACTTCATCCATCTTACTTATCCTTGATCGTTTCAGTCGGAAGAATTCCATAATAATTAAGCATCGGGGTCGCAATATCAAAAAACAACGGCGCTGCAGTCTCTGAGCCGTATATTGAACTTGTCGGACTATTGAGAACGACCAGCATGACAAACTTCGGATCATCTGCAGGTGCAAAACCGATAAAAGACGGGATCGTGTTTTTCGGATCATAATGACCTTCAACAGGAATCTGTGCAGTACCTGTCTTTCCGGCAATTCTATAACCATCAGGAACCGCCCACTTTGCCTCACCCTGTGCAACTGCCGTGACCAGGATTTCAGTCATAATTTTTGCCGTCTTTTCAGAAATCGGTTGGTTGAGTTGCTTCGGAGGAATTTCGACCGTATCTCCATTTTCTGTTTCAATCGCCGATACAACATGCGGCTCCATTCTTCTCCCTCCGTTCGCGATCGAACTGAAAGCCGTTAAGAGCTGAATCGGAGTGACGGATATCCCCTGGCCGAATGTAGCAGTCGCTAAATCTATCTCATACCAAGAATTTTTCGGTCTGAGTGGCGGTACCATCTCCCCTTGCAGATCAATCCCGGTCATCTTCCCGAAGCCATATAGATCTAAGTATCGAAGAAGTCTGTCTTTCCCGAGCTTCTTCCCGGCAAAGACCATACCTGTATTATCCGAAAGCTGGATTGCCTCAATCATCGTGAGATCTTCTTTGTACTCATCATTCCAGGTTTTAATTTTATAGCCACCTATCTCTATCGGACCACTACATATATCACAAACAGTTTCAGGCTTTACTACCTCTGTTTCGATAGCAGCTGCCATAATAAGCGGCTTGAAGGTACTACCGGGCTCATAGCTGCTTGAGATGAACGGATTTACAAATGCTTCATAGTTAAATTGATTGTAGTCGCGAGGATCAAACGAAGGGAACGCAGCCATGGCGATGATACTTCCTGTTTTCGGATCCATTACGCCGACCATTCCGCCTTTTGCACCGTAGCGCTCAATACCTTCTTTGAGCTTTGTTTCGACCAGATACTGCAAAGCACGGTCGACATGAAGGATCAAATTTCTTCCCTGAATCCCGTTTTCAATCGTATCAACTTTTGCAAGAATAGGCCTCCCTATGGCATCACGTATCTGTGTCGCAACCGTCGGCTTGCCACGAAGTATTCGCTCATAATGTCCTTCAAGCCCGAATGAACCGATACGCTCTCCACGATCGTTTTTGCCGACAAATCCCAAAAGCTTTGCTGCAGTGGACCCTTCAGGGTAAAACCGCACTGAGTGTTCTTCAAAACCGATGCCGGGAAGCTTTCGCTCTTCTATTTTGTTCTTTGTTTCCGTATCAATCTCATTATGAAGCGATACCCAGTAGCGGTTAAGGTTTAAGAGTGCACTGAGACTTGCAGGCTCTGTCTCAAGAAGAGGAGCAAGGTATGAGGAAACTAGTTCAGTATCTCCGATTTCCTTCGGATTTGCGAAGATGAGGTACGAGATACGATTTGCACCGATAGCATATCCGTCTGACGTCTTAATCATGCCACGCTCAGCAGGTATCCTAATATTAACCCCGTACTGGGACTCTCCTGCCAGCGTCAGCTCCTCAGCCCGTACGACCTGCCAGTAGAAGAGACGAGCCAGTATAAGGAAAAAAAGACAAACAAAAAATATCAGTGAAGCATTATAGCGCCAGTTCATTGTATTTCAGTGTAGCACAGTTGACCGAAACGAAAAAAACAGTGCTAATGTCGGGCAACATGCGGAGATGTAACGTATAGTGCCTGTTTTCCTTCTACAAATCCCATTTCTCCTGCACGGGATGCTAGCAATGTCAACGATGAGAGTGTCAGAATTTTTTCTCTAATCAACGTATTCTCACGCTTCACTTCTTTCAGCTCACTTTGGATTTTTCCCAGTTCTATGCCGGCTGTTGAGATTCTGTTTGACGCAACAGCTTGTGTAATCCCAAGTAAGATAATTACGAGGATAAATCCTCCCAATAATATTTTTGTTCTATTCATATTTTTTCTCTATGACACGGAGTTTTGAACTCCTCGATCGCACATTCCGCTCAATTTCTTCATCTGTCGGTGTTATCGGTTTTTCTGTAATGATCGTTCCTACTCCTTTCTCATCAAGCGCTTTAAATGTTCGCTTGACGATCCTGTCCTCAAGCGAGTGAAAGGAGATTACAAGTAATCGACCCTTCGGTTGTAACAGATCAAATGCTTTCGGTAGTGCTTCTTCCAGACTATGCATTTCATCATTTATCGCAATTCTAAGCGCCTGGAAAACTTTCGTTGCCGGATGTACAGACGGATATTTCCCGACGGTTGCAAACCTTCCTCCGACACTGTGTCGTATGATTCTTTCCAGCTCATCAGTCGTTTCTATCGGTTTTTTTTCCCGCTCCCGAATGATAGCCTGTGCGATTACCCGACTCCGGTACTCTTCTCCTAATTTGTAGAAGAGGTCACTCAACTCCTGTTTCGTCAATCCGTTTATCAAGTCCTGAGCTTTCACTGTGAGCGTTTGATCCATTCTCATGTCCAGTGGACCTGATTTTTGAAAACTAAACCCTCGTTCAGGCGTATCAAACTGATAGCTGGAAACACCCAGATCAAAAAGAATCCCAGCAACCTGCTCAAAACCATGCTTCTTCGCGATTATGTCGATATCCTTAAAGTTCCCTTTTGCTATCTGTAACGCTTGGCCGATGTTCTGTTTTTTAACATACGCTAATGCGTCGTCATCCTGATCAATCCCAAGCACTTCTCCTCCTGCTGTGAGGATTGATTTCGTATGACCCCCGCCGCCGAGCGTGGCGTCAATATATTTTTTTCCCGGTGTAATCTCTAAAAACGATATAACTTCATCCAGCAAAACGCTGACGTGATATGTTTGCATGCGTACTACTCTTTTCCGGACAGTTTTTCAGTAATCGGGTCAATGTGTTTTACTAAGTACTCCTGATACAGTTCCCAGTGCTTCTTATCCCAAATCTGTGCATACCGATTAACGCCTACAAAAACAATCTCTTTGGTTATCTCAGCATGGTTACGTAAGTATTCAGGAAGTACGAACCTCCCCTGAGCGTCAAAGATTACCTCTGCTGCATTCCCGAGTAAAAATGTCTGGAACTCCCGAGCGTTTTTATCGACAAATGGCCGATTTTCTGATCCTTCAAGCAACGTGCCCCAGTTCTTCTCAGATACTACGATAAGATTCTTATTCGGACCTTTCGTGATGATTACCCTGTCTCCTAGCTCTGACCTGAATTTTTTGGGAAAGGCAGTTTGATTCTTTTCAGTAAGTTTTGCTTCTGCCTGTCCTAGTAACATATCTTCCGGTTGAGTGTTTCACTACATTTCACTACTCATCACTACTTATTTTATTGTGATACTTTATGAAATAGTTGTCAATCAGGTTATGTATACAATTTGATACAGAACCACACAGAAATATCAGAAAACACAGGGTAGAAGATTCAGAAATAGAATACCTCAGATAGTCTGATTTATCTGACATTCAGGTAAACTGATCTTCTGAGTATTCAGAGTTTTTCTGAAAGAGTGGAGTATGTTGGGAGAGTTAATGAAAGGGGTATTACAATGCTTTACTGAGATCAGCTTGGTAAACTTTGCCGTCTGCTTTGGTTACTTTTACTATTAAATCGACACGCTCGATTCCTGTATCAAATCGGCATTTCCCTCCTGTTGAACAGGTTCCGAGCTCACGTCTTTCGGATAAAAATTCGGATTCACCAGGTTTAATCTCTGCTTCACCGCCGAATCCCTGCGTGACCAATCCGCCGCCACCGTCTCCCGTGTCAGGTGCGATTGCATCATAGGTGAATTCCCATTCTAAATGTGTTATATCTTTCAAATTTGCTACTCTGAACTGAATATATTTGAGGTCACTACTCGGGATAATCTCAAGCCCGAGTTCTTCAGCGCTGATTTTCGGTAATTCCTGCTGTACTGAGCCTGTCTCTTCAACGGTGTCACTATTCCGACCGGAGATGAAGAAGTAACCACCGATGAGCGCGAGAATGAGGAAAACTACGATAACGATAAGCAAATTTCTATTCATAACTATGCTTTTCATCATTATGATAGACTTTCATTATCATTGTCAATATTCTCAGTTTGCGGATAAAAGCCCTGAAACAGTTCGTTCACTCGCTTCATATAGTCTGGTTTTACCTCTTGCTGCCAATACTCAACCGTCGCCGGGACATTGAGGCCTTTGGAGAGTTCGTCAAGACTTTCTGTATGCATCTGAAGGACATCATCATTAATACCGTTCGAACGTAGGGCATCTGCGAGCATGACTCCCCGCTGCAGTAAACTGAGATATTCCGGAAAAATGACTACTTCGTCTCCTGTTTCAGATGATGAAAACGGACGTTGTTCGGACGTTGATTTGCCCTGAACTTCATATAAGGTAGGTGACTCTTTACGAGATGGCATCTCATCTCTATGATAGCTTTTCTCTGAAATAGTTGGCAAGCTCCACGAGAGGTACCCGTTCCTGCTTTGCGGTATCACGATCGCGAACAGTTACAGAGTCATTCTCGAGAGTATCAAAATCGATCGTCACACACCAGGGAGTTCCGATCTCATCCTGGTAGAGGTACCGTTTTCCGATATTCCCACGATCATCCCAAGTAATATGCATTTCTTTCTTCAGCGATCTATATATCTCGCGGGCTTTGTCGACTAACTCAGGTTTATTAGCAAGCAATGGAAAAACAGCTACTTTAAAAGGCGCGACTTGCGGGCTGAATTTCATTACTGTTCTGCCTTGTTCAGCATCTTCTTCGTATGCATCAAGGAGTACCATCAGAAGCGCCCGTGTCAGACCGAGTGCAGGTTCGATAACATGCGGAACAATTTTCTCATTCGTCTGAGGATCGACAATAAACATTTCTCTCCCTGAATGTTCCCGGTGTTTCATCAGATCATAATCAGTCCGATACGCCAGGCCCCAGAGCTCTTTCATCCCGAACGGAAATTGATATTCCAGATCTTCCGTCCGTTTACTGTAGAACGATCGCTCTTCATCATTATGTACGCGCCAACGAAGCTTCTCTTCGGAGACACCGAGGGTTTTCGTTACAAAATCCCACATGTCAGTTTTCCATGTCTCAAAAAGTCCTTCCCAATCTGTTTTTTCCGGATTAAAGAAATACTCAATTTCTCCCTGATCAAATTCTATCGTGCGAAACACTGAGTTTCCGAGTGTGATTTCGTTCCGGAAGGACTTGCCGATCTGAGCGATCCCAAACGGCAATCGGACGCGAGTCGAACTCACGACATTGTTAAAATTAATAAACATACCTTGTGCCGTCTCTCCCCGTAAATACGCAAGTGACTGATCACCCTCGACAATTCCCAAATTCACCGGAAACATGAGGTTAAAGGATTTGACATCAGTCCAATCATGTTCTTTGCACTTAGGACACGTGATTGTGTGTTCGCGGATTATTGCTGTCAGTTCCTCAGGATTGAGTCCTTCAACTATCTTTTTTTCTCCTTTTTGTTCAAACCAATCTTCAATGATATGATCAGCTCTGAACCGAGACTTACAATTCCGGCAGTCAATCATCGCATCTGAAAACCCTGTGGTATGCCCTGTCGCATCCCAGACAGCGTGATGCGAGATAATACTGGCTTCAATTCCGACAATATCATCACGCTCCTGAACAAATCGTTTCCACCAGAGGTCTTTTATATTTCTAAGAAGCTCAACGCCGACTGGTCCATAATCATAGGTATTGGCGAGTCCACCGTAGAGATCAGAGCCAGGATAGATAAATCCGCGACGTTTTGCGAGGGAAACAATTTTTTCCATGAGGTCATTATTCTCTGCCATATGTGCGTATGATACCAGAAATGTATACTACTTTCACCTCATCCATTCCATATCTATGTTATCAAGCACACCATTCCAAGCTCCCATATCATATGATTGAGAAAGGAATCGCACTTGTATCGAGGTTGGGGTATTCGTCCGCTCGAATAAATCATAAATATCGACCCCTGAGTCCATACATTGCTTGAGATGTGCGTTAACTGGGAGGGTACCTCCCTTATGGACGGGGTCGACAAAAGGCAAAGTTGCATATCGTTCTGAAATTTTGTCTATAAATGTAAAGGTGTGCCTTTTATCTCGCAGTTCAAATCCCAGAAAGACATTGGCAAGCGTTATGTTTACTGCCTGTTCGTTCAGCGAATCATCATAACGTATCTCAGGTGTAAAAATTCTCGTATCTTTGCCTTGATTTATTAATGGATACAGTATAACTTCCCATCTTCCTCGCAGCTTTTTCCGAAATTCATCGTAGTAAGGTTCTGATAATGCTTTAATCTCATCCATCCATGGTAACGGGTCAGCATCTGAGGAGATATATGTACGCAGCAAAGGAGATCGAGCCAGAATGGTCTCCTTAGATTCAAAATCAGAAAATTCTTTACCTGAATGGTGAGATTCATTACTCATTTGGAGGATTATAGCAAACTCAGCTTCCAAAACTCCAGACTAGCTGATTTTCGCAAAAATTGATTTACTTTTCAAACGTCGTTCCAGTATTTCTTCGATGAGTGCGTGAGTATTCCGGTCATCTGTTTCTTCCCGTTGGTGCCAGTAGCCAAGCGTTGTCAATAGATTCACTTCAAACTCGCGAAGCAATGGCTTTAACTGCTTTTCATACGATAACCGAGCTAACGTATCCCGTAACAGGACAAATATATCTTCGTGCTCCTGTTCTTCCGGACAAAGTCCCTCAACAATCTCACACAGATGGTACGCTGCCCAGACGCGAGTCAAATTTTTCTTCAGTCCGGCATAGTCCTCAATCACTTGAGCCTCCGTGAGAATCGGTAGTTTTCCTCCTCGATACAGTGTCAGAGAGGCATGGTTCAGAGGTTCTATATGGGGAGAACGTCTACTGGTTATTCTTCTAACGCCTTTAGCTTTTATCTGCATTTTTCCGTCATTTCGGGTAAATACCGTGAGAATTTTGTCCGCTTCTCCGATGTTTCGCCGCTTCAGAACGATTGCTTCTGTTTTATAACTACGCACATAAGTAGTATAAAGTAACAGAAAGAAAGTATAAAGAGTTACAATGCATCTAGTGATGGATTAGTACCAAAGCCTTACAATTTGAGGGAAAATTCTTTGTCTGCAAAGAGGCTGAATTCATCCTGTTTTTTTCCGTTTACAGTTATCGTATAAGGCGTACCATCAGTTCCGGGCTGTTTCTGAATCATAACGGGAAGAGATGATCCGTCATCAAGTTTAAACGGCAGAGTATATGATATGGTGAAGGTTTTCTTTCCCAGTGGTCTGACCGTTAAGAAGCCGTCAAAAACTGTTTTCCCGAGTTCATCATACGTTGTCATTTTTACCTCAGAGCCCTTACTATCGACAAGCTTACTCCCTTGCGGCACATAAATTCTGAGCCAGTTTCGAAGCTCAGCGTTCAGACACAGTCCTCCCCGCTCCAAGTTACAATCAGAAGGCGGGAACTCATTCTGATATTCTAGCGTGATGGTTTTGGTAATCGTGCCGTCATCCGCCACCTCATAGACCTCATCAACTGACTGCGTCGTAAAGAGGTTAGATTTCTGGCCACCGAGATTCGCATTATTAATATGAAGATAATCTCCTTCAAACGGCCTGATCTGTCCGGCAGCATTCAGCGCCTGAATTCCACTCTGGGCTTCCTTATCGAAGAGATAGAACATGACGTGTTTCTGATTCACCTGCATCAACATTGATTGGAAAAGAGGGCCCCAATACTCTTTCGGTGAAGACGTCAGGGCTTTATCCATAATAGAGCGCATGAGTGAGCCAATAAGTCCTTTTCTGTCAGTTCTGATGTAATTCACCGGACGTGAGATATTATCTTCTAGCTCGTAGATAACCTGAGGGCATTTACATCTCGCGTCTTCTTTTGTCGTGAACGTAATCCCTGAAGCAGTTACCTGGTCATCAAGAATCCTAATTGTCGAGACCAGCACGTGTGTATCGAGTGCGATAATACCGTCGATATCCTGATCTGCTGAAGGAGATTTTTGATACAAAGAATAGAATGTTTCCATCGACTTAACAAAGTCAGGTGATAAGTTAGAGTTTCGAAGATTGAGGCGAGGCTCGTTCGGAAGATATTTCAGAATCGGTGCCGGTGCCGGTGGTTTGTTCGGTATCGCATCATCTAACGGATAGATATCGTCCTGTCTGTCTACTGAGATAACACCTTTATCCAATTTAAAAATAGAATAGGATGTGAGAAATCCTCCTGTCGGGCGGAGTTCTTTATCATTTTGGAATAAAACTAAGTATTTTTTCTCTTCTGACTCACCGAGCAATGAGGGAAGGACTTTAATGAGCGGCTTTGCCTGCTCAACAAACATATTGGCTCCGATCGTTGTTTCGCGGAGCTGTGTCAGCTGTGACTTTATATCTTTTCCGAACAAAAATTCCGGGTAATGATCAGGGTTGATCTGACTTACCTCATCTTCAACTTTATTTAAGGATTCAGAAATACTGTCGATCTGCGGGGTGATTTTCCCCATGGTTAACACTGCTGTCTTTATCCGCTCTTCCGTTGAACCGGTCGCACTTCCTTCACCTTTCAGTCCCAACACATCAGCATACGGCTTGAGAGACTCAACCACCATCGTTGCACTCTGCAGACCATACTCACCGGCTTTGAGTGCATGGTCAGCATCATTATAGTACCAATTTACGAGGGGAACTAACTTAAAAAAAGCCAATCTCCCCATATGCTTTTGTGTTTCAGTCAGACTTTCCTGTGTTTTTTTCAGCTCATCTGATGCTTGCGCGATATTCTGTGTTTTGACCGCATCCGCAACGAGACGAGCTTGAGCCATTGTCTGTTGCGCAGACGTATATGCATTTTTGGCAGGAATAACGACAAAAAAGAAGCCAAGCAGTAACACCACGAGGACAACACCGAGCGTTACTCCTAATTTCTGCCTGTTTATCTTTAATTTTGACAACGATTTCCCTGTTCTCCTTTTTCTCCTCGCCATAGTATCATCCTTCTCTATTTCAGATTTTGCGTGCAATTCTATCTTTTCGAAACTTCCCATACCAGTCTACATAATACTGAACTTTCTGAAAAAATGTCAAATAGCCCGTTGTTTTTTGAGGCTAGAGTGCACCTCTCCCGGTAATAATTGCAAGCGGAGTTTTGGCAATGATGTATAAATCATACAGAATAGAGCGTTTCTTTACATATTCTGCATCCATCTCAATCCGTTTATCAAAATTAATACTCGACCTACCGGAGACCTGCCAGTAGCCGGTTAATCCCGGCTTGACAGATAGTACGATTTTGACAGCGTCACGAGTGTCAGGATATTTTTTCTGCTGATCCCGTAGCTCATCAGGATAATATGCTCTGGGTCCGACCAAACTCATATCTCCGTTGAGAATATTCACAAGCTGTGGAAGCTCATCAAGCGAATGTTTTCGGATAAACCTGCCCACAGGTGTCACACGAGGATCATTTTTCAATTTATAACTGCCTTTTTTATACATCTCATACAATTTTGCAAAATCAGGGTCTTCCCTGAGTAATGTATGGGCATTCTGAATCATTGAACGGAACTTATACATCTTAAATGGCTCACCATTCTTGCCGACACGTTCCGGTGTAT